>CAINBK010000230.1:0-7712 GCA_903846615.1 uncultured Bacteroidota bacterium | reverse complement strand
TTGAGTTTTTTTATACCTTTTCGGTATGGACCGCCGTGGCTTTTTTAGTGAATTAACAGCTGGTGCAAAAAACACCCAACCCGTAATTGCAACTGGACGTACGCAGTCAGGTTTGAATCCATATGCTGGTACCTGGGGCGAGGAAGAAGTTTTGCATTTACTCCGTCGTGTACAGTTTGGCGCCAAGCGTACTGATGTGGCTTATTTTAGAGGCCGAACAATGAATCAGACAATTGATGAATTGTTAAATCCCACTGCTCCCGATCCAGCATCCCCAATCAAAGAATATGTTACCCCCACGACGGTAGGGGTGGTTCCTGATCCAACTGTAATGCAGGGAACTACCTGGATTAATAATGTAAACAACGACGGAACTATTCAGAGTTTACGTAGAGCCTCTTATAAAAAATGGTTAACTGGTAATATGATCAATCAGGATCGAAGCATCCGTGAAAAGATGATATTATTTTGGACCGATCATTTTGGAAATGAATCAACCGATGTTGGCAATGCCAATTTGATGTACAATCAGCATGCCTTGATTCGTAGACATGCATTAGGAAATTTCAAAAGCATGGTGCGTGATATTACCATTGATCCTGCCATGCTACGCTATTTAAATGGGTATTTGAATCTGGCTTCTGCTCCAGATGAAAATTATGCCCGTGAGTTAATGGAGCTGTTTACGTTGGGCAAAGGACCAGATTCGAACTATACAGAGACCGATGTAAAGGAGGCAGCTAAAGTGTTGACTGGATGGACTATCAATTACAATACCTATCAACCCAGCTTTGTCACCACCCGTCATAGTACGGTCAATAAAACATTCTCCTCTTTTTTCAATAATACAGTAGTTACAGGGCGAACAGGAACAACCGCAGGGCAACTTGAGATCGATGATTTGCTAAATATGATTTTTGCGCAACCAGAAGTTGCTAAGTTTATCGCGCGTCGTTTTTATCGCTGGTTTGTATATTATCAAATTGATGCAGAGGCAGAGCGAAATGTAATCACACCCCTGGCTGATATTTTCCGCAGTTCCGGTTATGAAGTCAAGCCCATGCTTTCCGCCTTATTAAAGAGTGAACATTTCTTTGATAAGATGAACCGTGGCTGTTATATCAAGTCACCTGCGGATCATGTAATTGGTTCACTTCGTGAAATGGATGCAACTTTTGCGCCGTCCACGGAATGGGATACCAACTACGGTTTGTGGAATACATTCTATTCCTGGATGGTTAATATGGGACTTAATTTACACGATCCTCCTAATGTGGCTGGATTTCCCGCCTATTATCAGGAGCCTTCCTATCATGAATTATGGATCACTTCCGATAGCCTTCCCAAAAGAAATCAGTATACGGATATCATGATCAGTACGGGATATTTACGTAATAATGTTCGTGTACAATTTAATTGTGTACAATGGGCTCGTAGTTTACGTAATCCGGGAAATCCAAATGATCTTTTAAATGAGGCATTAGCCTTTTTGTATCAAAACGCGTTGAGTCAGGTTTCTAAGGATCAGATTAAAATGCAGATTTTACTGACTGGACAGCAATGGGATTATTATTGGACCAATGCCTGGATGGCGTATGAGTCCAATCCGACCACCGCTAATTTTAATATAGTCAACAACCGACTGAAATCACTTTTTCAATATTTGTTTAACCTTTCTGAATACCAGTTGATCTGAGTATGCAACGTAGAGACTTCTTATCAGGGGCCTTACCAATGGCTGCACTCCTGCCGGAGCTGATCAATGGCTACTCCGTGAAGGCATTCAATATGAATTCGCCGCTGGTGCAAGCCTTGCTGCGTGGCAATACACTCACTGATCATGTATTGGTGATTGTACAATTATCCGGAGGTAATGACGGGTTGAACATGGTGATCCCCGTTTCTGATTATTCTAAGTATTATAATGCACGTACCAATATTGCAATTCCTGAAAATGCTGTGCTTCCAATAGCCGGTGTTACAGGAACAGGGCTACACCCCGCCATGACCGGCCTACAAAGTCTTTTTGCAGAGGGTAAGGCAAATGTGGTGCAGGCTGTTGGATATCCTCAACCAAACTTTTCACACTTTCGTGCAACGGATATTTGGATGAGTGCATCCAATAGCCGTCAGGAAGTTTTTAGTGGTTGGGCCGGTCGTTATCTGGATTATGAATATCCCAATTATCCAATTGGTTATCCTAATTCTGACATGCCCGATCCATTAGCAATACAGATTGGTGGATTAACCTCTTTGACTTTGCAGGGCCCCACGCGTAATATGGGAATGAGTATTACCAACCCTACTTCATTTTATAATTTAATTTCTGGTACCAACGATTATGCACCGAATACCCGTGCAGGAAAAGAACTGACCTATGTTCGTAATATAAATCGTCAAACACAGGGTTATGCTACTGTGATTCGTAGTGCTGCTAATGCTGTAACTGTTCAGTCTCCTTATCCAACTGGAAATTCACTAGCTGATCAATTGAAGATTGTGGCACGTTTGATTAAGGGTGGACTTAAGACCCGTGTTTACATGGTAAGTTTTGGCGGATTTGATACACACTCTGTTCAGGTGAACACTGATAAGGTTACCGGATCACATGCTACCTTATTGGGTCGTGTTTCTGCTGCGATTAAGGCTTTCCAAGACGATATTAAATTCTTAGGTGTTGAGGATCGTGTACTAGGTATGACTTTTAGTGAGTTTGGTCGCCGTATTAAATCTAACTCTAGTACGGGTACTGATCACGGTGCTGCTGCGCCACTCTTTTTGTTCGGCAATCAGGTTGAGGCTGGAATGCTGGGTGTAAATCCAACTATTCCTACTAACGCATTGGTCAATGACAATGTTCCGATGCAATATGACTTCAGAAGTATCTATGCTACCATCTTGGAGAAGTGGTTCTGCCTTGATAAATCGGTGGTTCAATCCTTGTTCCCGCCAGATATCAATACACAGCTTCAGGTTCTTCCATTGTTAAAGCCGGGAGCTTGTAATGGTGTTACTCCGCCACCTCCTCCAGTGACCAACACCGATTTATTGGTTACGAACTTCCCCAATCCTTTCACCAGCCGCACTACCGTTCAATTTACTACGGCAGGGGGCCATACTTTATTACAAGTATTTGATACGTTAGGACGATTAATTACTGTGTTGACTAATCAGGAATACACTGCTGGAACGTATCGGATTGACTTTGATAGTGAAGGGTTGCCTGCTGGATTATATTATGCACGCTTCCAAAATGGAATTACGCAGCAGGTGCGGGCTATGATGAAAGTTCGTTAGAAAACTTATTAGTCCGTAAGTCGGTGTCCGGCGTTTACCCAATCTGTAATCTTTTGTTTGTCTAAACTGGTCAGCTGACCGTTTTGAGGCATGAAGGTAGGCTGCCCATTTACACAGCGTAAGCGGATCCTATCCCAACTTGCAACTATACTGGAGTCTGAATCAAGATTTTTTCCTCCGCTAGAGCCTCCGTTTAAATGACAGGGGCCACAATAGCCCATCATTAACTGACGAACCGCAGCATACTTCGGGCCATAAGCCGAGATCAAAACGTGCAGCGTATCCGAACAGCCTTTTTGATTGATCACTTTTACGATATTGTTGCCAGCTGCAAGCCCCGTCAGATAAGGACTTTGTTGTGGCGTACCATTATTGACCGCATATTTTAGAGTATCTCCGCGAGGAGTCAATACTGTTATACTGCCATTGTTGACGCCTCCTATTGCTGCGGTCTTTACAATCTGAATGTCATAGGACGTCCCTGAACAGGGATCAGGGCCTTTATCTTTATTACATCCCAAGATAATAGCCCCCATAATTAGCAGGGCTGCTGTTAGGTAGCTTGACTTGGGAAAAGTGAATTGAGATAGCATATCCGAATATAAAATATTTTTTTTTGTAACATTGTTGCATTTTATATTTGCAACGTTGTTACAAAATTTATAGCCATGCGTAGAAAAACTATTATTTTATTTTTTGTTTTCTTTTCCGCTCTAACAATTAGTTTGAAATCGCTAAGCCAGGGTCAAAATGCGCTGCAGTTGAAGGGTACCGTTGTTCATGCTATCACCAAAGAGCCATTGGCAGGCGCTACGTTGACTATATCTGATCTTCGTAGAAGTATACAAACCAACGAAAAGGGATTCTATTCAATCAGTGGAATTGGAGCAGGTCATCATGTAATTGAAGTGACCTATACGGGATACGCAACCCAGGTAATTCACATTGAAATGCTTCAGTCGCAGGATAAAAATTTTTTATTACTTCCCGTTTTTTTAGAGAATCAAGGTGTTGTTGTTACGGGAACAGCTGCACCCACCAGTTTGAGAAAAACGCCTGTGCCTGTAACTATTTTTCGCCAGGCAGATTTAATGCGAACTGCTTCCTCAAATATAGTTGATGCATTAAGTCAATTGCCGGGTATTTCTCAGGTTACTACAGGGCCTGCCATCTCTAAACCACTGATTCGGGGTTTGGGAAGTAATCGGGTAGTAGTGGTGAACGACGGAGTAAGGCAAGAGGGCCAGCAATGGGGTGATGAACATGGATTGGAAATCGATGAACTCAGTATCCAAAAAGTTGAAGTGGTGAAAGGACCCGCTTCACTTTTATATGGTAGCGATGCCCTAGCCGGAGTAATCCATTTTCAGTCGGCTCCTCCGGTTGAGGAAGGCTCCATCAAAGGCCGATTTTTATCGAACTACCAATCCAATGGTGGATTGATCTCTTCTCATGTTAGGTTGGCGGGTAACAATAATGGGTTTAACTGGAGTGGTTATGGTAGTTCCAAATCCTCTGGAGACTATAAAAATAAAATGGATGGGCGAGTGCTCAATTCAAGATTTCAAGATAATAACTGGGGTGGACAGGTTGGTGTCAATAAAAAATGGGGTTATTCGCAATTACTTTTTTCAAATTTTGATCAGCGACTGGGAGTGGTTGAAGGGGAGCGTGATGCTAGTACTGGTCAGTTTATTGTAAATGGCGGCACTCCGCTGGAGAGAATTGCAACAGAACAAGATTTGAAGGGCCGTGAAGTTTTAGTACCTAACCAATGGGTGCAGCATGCAAAATTAGTATCCGATAATGCTGTGCAGGTTGGTCAAAGTAGACTCAAGTTAACAGTAGGAGCACAGCAAAATAAAAGACGGGAGTATGGAGAGGCAGAAGCACCTGATGAAGAGGAATTATTCTTTGACTTAAAAACATTGAACTACAATTTTCAATGGCAACTCCCCGAGCGAAAGGAGTGGCATACAACGATTGGGGTAAATGGAATGCGTCAAGCCAATAAAAATAAAGGAGAGGAAGTTTTGATACCAGCATATCAATTATTTGATGCCGGGGTCTTTTTGTACACCCAGCGTTTTATGAACTCAGTAACCTGGAGTGGTGGGTTACGACTCGATAGCAGATCCATACGCGGAGAATCCTATGAAGAAGGAGGTCAGCTGAAGTTTTCTGAATTTAAAAAACGATTTTCAAATTGGTCCGGAAGCCTTGGGTTTAGTTACGAACCCTCCAATGATGTGGTTTTAAAAGTAAATCTTGCTAGAGGATTCAGAGCTCCGTCCTTGCCGGAATTAGCAAGCAATGGAACCCATGAAGGAACCAATCGTTATGAATATGGAACATTAGATCTTCAATCTGAAACAAGTTGGCAAGGGGATGCGGGTTTGGATTTGGAGTACGAACATTTTGGCCTTTCTGCCAGTGTTTTTTATAATCATATCAATGATTTTATTTTCTACAGAAAATTAAGTGCTGTTGCTGGAGGTGATTCATTGGTGCAAGTAGGAGGGGAAGAATTAACCGCATTTGTTTTTCAGCAACAGAATGCAAGCTTGGCAGGATTAGAGTTTACGTTGGACATTCATCCACACCCAGTACATTGGTTGCATATTGAAAATACTTTCTCCTTGGTGCGTGGCCGTTTTGCACAGCCAATTGATAATAACACACCGGGGAGTGAAAATTTACCGCTTATACCTGCCCCTCGGTGGAATTCAGAAATCAGGGGTGATTTTGAAAAGGGATTTGGTCCATTTCGACAAGCCTATTTCCGGTTTGCTGCGCAGCAAGTTTTTACGCAAGATCGATTTTTCAGTGGCTACGATACAGAAACTGAAACGCCGAGCTATCTTTTGATGGACTTTGGAGTAGGAGCCAATTGGGTTGACCGTAAAAAAAACACAATGGCATCAATTCATTTGGCCATCACAAATCTGGGTGATGTAGCTTGGCAATCTCACACAAGTCGGTTAAAGTACACCGCTGAAAATCCAGTAAATGGGCAGATGGGGGTATTTAACAGAGGACGTAATATTTCATTGCGTTTGTTGGTGCCCTTTATGTGGAAGCAAAAAAACTAAGCAGAAGGCAACGGTTGTTTACGCTCTCCAATTTGCTGCCGCCACATGGCATAATAAAGCCCTTTATCAGCAAGTAATTCTTCATGCTTGCCCGTTTCGACTATTTCACCTTTTTCCAATACATAAATTTGATCGGCGTGCATGATGGTGGAAAGTCGGTGTGCAATCAGAATAGTAATTTGTGTGCCTGCTTTTGAAACTTCACGAATAGTACTAGTGATTTCTTCTTCTGTCAATGAATCCAGCGCCGAAGTAGCTTCATCAAATAAAAGGAGTTTTGGCTTTCGAAGTAGTGCTCTTGCAATGGAGAGGCGTTGTTTTTCACCACCAGATAATTTAAGACCGCCCTCTCCAATCATGGTATCCAAGCCATTTTCAGCGCGGGTGAGCAAATTTTGGCAGGATGCTTTTTGTAAAACCTCTATCAACATGGCTTCGGTAGCCTGCGGATTAACAAAGTAAAGATTTTCTCGAATCGTTCCAGAGAACAGCTGCGTATCCTGTGTTACAAATCCAATTTGATTTCGCAAATCCTCAAAATGAATACTGTTTTCGTCGAGTCCATTGTACAGAATCTGACCGCTGTCTGGACGGTACAAGCCCACCAGTAATTTCATCATGGTTGTTTTACCCGAGCCAGAGGGTCCAACAAAAGCAATAGTTTCTCCTGCGCTGACTTTAAAGCTGATGCCATTGAGTGCTTTTTGAAGTGCGGTTGGGTGTTGAAATCCCACTCCTTCAAATGCCAATGTTTCAATTTCTCCGAGCGGTGATGGATTGACAGGAACGGCTTCAGGTGCTTTCTCCATCAATTGATTAAAATTCTCTAAAGAGGTTTGTGCCTCTCGGTATGTGAGAATGATGTTTCCAATCTCTTGGAGCGGACCAAAGACAAAGAAGGAGAATATTTGCATGGTAACAAGTTCTCCTGCATTCATTTCGTCTTTAAATACCAGAAACAGTAGCATAAATAGTATGATCTGGCGTAGGGTGTTCACAAAAGTTCCTTGTAGAAAACTGATGCTTCTGATTTTTTTGACTTTGGTCAGTTCCAGTCCTAAAATTTTAAAAGTATTGCGGTTTAGTCGTGCCACTTCCTGTTCAGTTAGTCCCAAGCTTTTTACCTCACTCAATTCAGAGTTAGACGATCTCAACTCAGTCATGATGCCTCTATAGGCTACAGGAGTCGTTTGAGACTGATTTTGACTTTAATTATCAATCTCGGTTATCGCTAGCGCTGTGGTTTACTTGAACAGATCTTTTCAATTTATTTTCCCGACTTTGTAAAATTTCTTTACATCACGGGGTTTTGGGGTTTTGGGG
>CAINBK010000229.1:0-5153 GCA_903846615.1 uncultured Bacteroidota bacterium | reverse complement strand
TTTAAATGGAAAGTTACAGTTGCCTGTGCCTGCTACGCGTCGTGTTGGCAATGGACAGTCCTTAACGCTTGAAGGTGCCAGTGGGAATAACCTTCAAAAAGTTAATGCAATATTCCCGCTGGGAAAATTGATTGTGGTAACAGGTGTCAGCGGCTCTGGTAAATCCACCCTGATCAATGAAACCTTGTATCCTCTGTTAGCAAAACATTGTTACGATTCGCGTATGCAGCCCTTGTCTTATAAAAAGCTAAGCGGATTGGAGCATATTGATAAAGTAATCGAGATCGATCAGTCTCCTATTGGGCGAACTCCTCGTAGTAATCCTGCTACTTATTGTGGGTTCTTCACTGAAATCCGAACCCTGTTTTCAACATTACCCGAAAGCAAGGTAAGAGGGTATGGTGCAGGTCGATTCTCTTTTAATGTACGGTCGGGACGATGTAATACTTGTGAGGGCGGGGGGATGCGTGTGATCGAAATGAACTTCCTTCCTGATGTATATGTACATTGTTCCAGCTGTAATGGAAAACGTTACAACCGCGAAACCCTTGAAGTGCGTTACAAAGGAAAGTCCATTGCTGATGTACTCGATATGACTGTGGAGGAAGCCATTTCATTTTTTCAAACTATTCCTTACATCTACAGAAAAATTAAAGTACTCGAAGAGGTGGGCCTGGGTTATGTGACGCTCGGTCAGGCAGCTACAACGTTGAGTGGAGGTGAAGCACAGCGTGTAAAACTCTCTACGGAGTTGGCAAAACGAGATACTGGAAAAACGTTTTATATTCTGGACGAACCGACTACCGGTCTTCATTTTGAAGATATTCGCCAATTGATGGATGTACTCAATAAATTAGTAGATCGCGGGAATACAGTGTTAGTTATCGAGCATAATATGGACGTGATCAAAATGGCGGATCACCTCATTGATCTCGGTCCTGAGGGAGGTGATGGAGGCGGATCAATTCTTTTTCAGGGTACGCCAGAGGAAATGGTTAAGAAAACCAATACGCATACGGCAAAGTTTTTGAAAATTGAATTGATGGCTGCTCATTAAGCAGTTCGAATCATGTGAATGTGTTCAATCCCGTCTTCTAAATAAATTTCTCCTTCTCGAATAAATCCAAAGGATTGATAAAATTTTTCCAAGTATAGTTGTGCACCGATCTCAATAGCACCTTTTCCAAATAATTTTTCACAGCAGTTGATGGATTCTTCCATGAGCAGTTTGCCAACTCCGGTTCTACGAACAGTGTCAGCTGTGACTACTCTTCCTATGGAGCAGCTTTCATACGCTAAGCTAGCAGGTAGCAAACGGGTGTAGGCCACAAGTTGGTTATTTATTTTCCCTAACAAATGCCAGGACTGCTGGTCCTTATTATCCATATCCAAAAAAACACATTGCTGTTCTACTACAAATACAGCAGAGCGTAGTGTAAGCAGTTCGTATAAATCAGGGGGAGTAAGTTCCCCAAATTGGTGAAGAGACCAGCGGACCATACTCATTTTTAGGAGGCAATTCGCTTGAGTGAAGCAATGGTTGCAAGGGGATCCTTTGATTTAAAAACTGTATTGCCAGCTACCAACACATCTGCGCCTGCTTCAACAATAGCTGGCGCATTTTCAAGTGTCACCCCTCCATCAATCTCTATGAGTGCAGAAGAGTTGGTTTCTGTGATCATTTTTTTTAACTCACTAATTTTTGGAAGTGTAGCGGGTATAAATTGTTGTCCGCCAAATCCAGGGTTCACACTCATCAAGCAAACCAGATCAATTTCCTTTATCACGTTTGCTAGGCTAGCTACCGGTGTATGCGGGTTTAGTGCTATTCCTGCTTTGATGCCAAGTTCTTTAATTTGTTGAATAGTTCTATGGAGATGTATGCAAGCTTCTGCATGTACGGTAATGATGTCTGCGCCTGCTTCTTTGAATGCTGTTAAATAGCGTTCAGGTTTTTCGATCATTAAATGAACATCACAGGTCTTTGTAGTGGCCTTTCTAAAAAACTGAATCAGCATGGGGCCAAAACTAATGTTCGGGACAAAATTTCCATCCATCACATCGAGATGGTACCAATCTGCTTGGCTTTTATTGAGCAGATCGCAATCAGCCTGAAGGTTCAGGAAATTTGCGGAGAGCAGGGAAGGAGCTACAATCGGCATGGCTGCAAGATAGTAATCATTTTTCAAGCTCGAGGATTGCCTCCCTGGCTTCTTGCAAGGTGCTATCCAAGGAGAGGGCTAATTTGTAATGAAGCAAGGCCAGGTCATTTTTTTGTTCAAAGGCTGCCACTTTTGCAATCCAGTAATGACAGGGGGCATAGGATGGAGCCACGGCTCTTAGTAATTCCAATTCTTTTCGAGCCGCTGCTGATTTTTTTTGTGCCAACAGGAGCGCCGCTTTTTCAATATACGCTTCCAGAAAAGTATAGTCGGCCACAATGGTTTTATCAAAATTGGCTAATGCGTTGGCCGTGTCTTTTATCTCTGCATAGTAAATGCCTAAGTAATAATAGGGAGAAGCTCCAGCCTGCTTATCGGGTGTAGTTAACAGGGAATCGCAGAGTTTAATCACCCTAAGATCACCTTGTTCGGCCCACAACAGCGCCTGGTCATATACAGATAGAACCGCTCTAGGTTGGATGGAATCTATTGAACTATCCTCTTGTAGGGTTGAATCCGTTCTAGGTTTCCCATTGCAACTTGATAAGTACAAAAGCAATAGGCCTACTATAAGAATCCCTGAAAGGGGATGTATAAATCTTTTACAATGCGCTGACACTAGAACCATACCCCAAAGATAACTTTGCATTTCTCAAAATACAGCTATGAACAATTTCAATGCCTCTGCGCGCTTTCGCCCTTTCTTTCTTTTTATGTTTTTGGTTGCATTTGTACAGATCAACTTACAAGGTCAGGATAGTCTTCGTTATGCTGAAGAATCTCATTTTCAAAATATTCGTCAATTGACATTTGGGGGAGACAATGCTGAGGCATACTGGAGTTATGATGGAAAATCCCTGGTTTTTCAGCGTACCTCATTAAAAGATGGAATTCCCTGCGATCAGATTTTTGTGGGACGTGTACCCGAAAATCCAACGGCTCCATTTGAATTCAAGTTAGTGAGCACAGGCAAGGGCAGAACCACTTGTGCCTTTTTTACCAGGGATAATCAGCATATCATTTACGCTTCTACACATTTGGCCAGCAGCGATTGTCCTCCTGTACCGGATCGTGCAAAATATGGCAACAAGTATATCTGGCCCTTATACAGAGGTTATGATATTTTCAAAGCTGATCTCAATGGGAAAATTACAAAGCAGTTAACAAACTCTCCCTTCTACGATGCCGAAGCAACTCTTTCGCCCGATGGTAAAAAAATGATTTACACCAGTACTAAGGATGGGGATATAGAGCTTTACATTATGGATCTCAAGTCTGGAAAAGAAAAAAGAATAACAAATGAGTTGGGATACGATGGTGGAGCTTGGTTTAGTCCGGATGGAAAAAAAATTATTTGGCGTGCTTCACGTCCTAAAACTGAAGCCGCTATCAATGAGTATAAGGAACTCTTAGCACAAGATTTGGTAGCACCTACTAATATGGAAGTTTGGGTAGCTAATGTGGATGGTTACGACGCCAAGCAGGTCACCAATTTTGGTCAGGCCAACTGGGCACCCACCTTTATGCCAGACAGTAAGCGTATCATCTTTGCCTCTAATCACGAATACAAGCGTGGATTCCCTTTTAATCTGTACACGATTAACGGGGATGGTTCAAACTTGCAAAAAGTTAGCCGGGACAAGGGATTTGATGCATTTCCTATGTTCAGTCCGGATGGAAAACGAATTGTTTTTGCAAGTAATCGCAATAACGGAGGAACTAGAGATACGAATGTTTTTATTGCCGACTGGGTAGAGTAAGAAAGGCTCCTTACATTTGTTTACCTAAACAAATGCTATATGGAAACCGGACTTTTGCACTTGCACAATGCCCTTCGTTGGGTAGTATTGTTACTACTTATTTGGAACCTGGTTCAAGCCATTACTAAAAAGGAATCCATCCGTAGCAGCAGCCTTTGGCTTATGATTGCCTCTCACACGATGTTATTGATTGGTCTTTACCAAACTATTGCCGGTCGATATGGTTGGACAAAGTTGAATCTTTCCGAAGGAAGTTCCGTAATGAGTGATTCCTTTTATCGGTTCTTCCTGATTGAACATCCGGTGTTAATGATTACTTCAATTGTTCTAATCACCTTGGCACGCGGAAAAGCAAAGCAGCTTAACTATCGTTCTGTTACCTGGTTGCTTGGAATTGCGCTGGTATTAATATTGGCTGGTATCCCTTGGCCGGGCAGAGAACTGGTAGGTAGACCACTTTTCCCTGGTGCATAACCTGAACTCCTATGGCGCATTATCATAAACTTGGACAGATTCCGCATAAGCGGCACACACAGTTTCGTAAGCCTGACGGAACCTTATATAGCGAACAGCTTTTTTCCACTGAGGGATTTAGTGATGATTATTCCTTGCTTTATCACTGTCATCCTCCCACACAGATTATTAAAACGGAACCGCAGCTGGATGTTTCTCCGCAGATTGCTGAAGAAAAAATGTTGAAGCATCGCAGCTTTGAAGGATTCAAGGTAAAACCTGAAGCGGATTTCTTAAAGAGTCGTGTGCCAGTTTTGGTCAATAGTGATTGTCATATTGTGTTGGCTTCTCCGCAGCAAAGCATGACTGATTACTTCTATAAGAATACGGATGCGGACGAACTGATTTTTGTACATGAAGGATCCGGTAAAGTGTTGACACAATACGGGCAGCTACCATTTTCCTATGGCGATTATATTATTTTACCACGAGGAACCATCTATCAAATTCATTTTGATACGCCTGCTAATCGGTTGTTCATCGTGGAGTCGTTTTCACCGCTTCGTTTTCCTAAAAGATATATGAGCCGTTTCGGACAGCTCATGGAACATTCCCCTTATTGTGAGCGCGATATTCGTCCTCCACAAGATTTGCTCACTATTGACCAGCAAGGAGATTTTTTGATCCGCGCTAAGAAAAAGGGGATGTTGTATGGTCTTCATTATGGAACACATCCTTTTGATGTGGTAGGTTGGGATGGATGTTGTTATCCCTACAT
>CAINBK010000228.1:0-1744 GCA_903846615.1 uncultured Bacteroidota bacterium | reverse complement strand
TTACGGACGGATATCTGTAAGTGGGCCTCGAGGCAACCGTAAACTTTCTGTAGATTTTCTGGGTATCAAAGGGGAGAATATTACCAGCTGGTCTGTAATGGAAAAAGACCTGAAGGCTCCTCGTAAATAAGGGACTTGTTCGCTAAAGTTTTTTTTCCATCACCACGTGTGGAATGGTTACTTCGGTAAACTCTTCACTGGTAACCTGGTAACCCATTTTTTCATAAAAGCCGATCGCGTTTTTACGCGCATGCATGTTCAGGGCTTTATAACCCCGGTCCCGAGCCAGATTTTCGGCAAAACTCATCATTGCCCTGCCTATCCCTTTTCCCTGTTTTTCGTTGTAAACAGCCATTTGGCGAAGTCGTAGGGTAGCTGGACTTTCCTCGATCAGCATACAGCATCCCAACATATCCTCCTCTTCAAACGCGCCAATCAATATATCGTGGTTTTCCTTTTCGAGTTCTACTGGATCAAACTCCAGCCCCAGCGGTTTTCTTAAAACCGAGCTCCTTAGACTCAACATCAGTTGGTACTCAGGACTACCATGTTCAATTAGTTTAAGGGCCATGTTCTTCAAAATACATTTTTTTTGGGAGCTTGCAAACCCACTTGCCCCTTGCTTGATCAAAATCAGTGCCAAATGACCGCTGACAGCCTCGTTTCCAATTGTTTAACTTTTGCCTTTAAAAAATGCGCAAGACAGGCAGTATTTGATCAAAAAGTATATTTTTGCACCCTGTAAACCAAACCAAAAAATCATGTCAGACATTGCATCAAGAGTAAAAAAGATCATCGTTGACAAACTAGGTGTTGAGGAGGCTGAGGTAACTAACGAAGCTTCTTTCACCAATGATCTCGGAGCCGATTCATTGGATACCGTTGAGTTGATCATGGAGTTTGAAAAGGAATTCAATATCTCCATCCCTGATGAGCAAGCTGAGACCATTACTACTGTTGGTCAGGCCATCACTTACCTAGAGGAGCACGCAAAGTAATTTTGCAAAAGCTTTTCTTTTTCCTGACCAGGAAATAAATTGCACCGCCTTCCCCCTTACCTTACGGTATAAAGGAAGGCGGTTTTTTTAAAAAACTCGTTTAACTTTCCACTATGCAATTGAAGCGCGTTGTAGTAACTGGAATGGGAGCAATTACACCCATTGGAAATACCCTCGAAGAATATTGGAAGGGTTTACTAAATGGTGTATCGGGTGCAGGACCCATTACTCAATTTGATGCTTCTAAGTTCAAGACTCGTTTTGCCTGCGAGATCAAAGGTTTTGATCCCACACAATTCATGGATAAAAAGGAAGCCCGCAAGTTGGATCGTTTTGCGCAACTAGCTCTTGCTGTCAGTGATCAGGCCATGCAGGATGCGGGATTAAATAAAGAAAATATTAATCCAGATCGAGTAGGCGTGGTTTTTGCCAGTGGAATTGGAGGGTTAACCACATTTCAGCATGAGGTTACTGATTTTGCTAAAGGAGATGGAACGCCTCGCTTCAATCCATTTTTCATCCCAAAGATGATCTTGGATATTGCAGCAGGTCAGATCAGTATGCGTCACAATTTGAGAGGTCCCAATTTTGCCGTGGTGAGTGCTTGTGCTAGCAGTACCAATGCAATTATGGATGCATTTAATCTTATTCGATTAGGCAAAGCAGATATTATTTTAACGGGTGGAAGCGAATCAGTGATCAGTGAAGCAGGAGTAGGTGGCTTCAATGCAATGAAGGCCATGAGC
>CAINBK010000227.1:0-7216 GCA_903846615.1 uncultured Bacteroidota bacterium | reverse complement strand
GAATAAGCGTGCGTCCACTTGTGTCTTGTAAAAAACGAATACCTCTGGCTTGCAAATCAGCATTTACCTGGGGATTGTGAATCATCTCGCTCAGTAAAAAGATACGCTTCCCAGGATTTTGTTCGAGGGTGCGGAAAGCAATTTCAATTGCGTTTTCTACGCCATAGCAAAAGCCAAAGTGTCTGGACAGGGAAATCTGGAGGGGGCCAAAATCAAGCAGCGTGGGAGTAAAATCTTTTTTCATCCGGTCCTGCTCTTTCCTTTTCTTCTTGATCGCACTGATCAACGGACTTCGATAAATGATCGGTACGTCAAAGCTTTTCATGTTGCAAAGATAAGGTCCCTCTTTTTTGTATATTGCTAAAAATAACGCTATGTATTTTCGCCTTTTTGCACTAGTGTTTTCTTTTTCCTTACTGTCATGTAAGCTCATGCCTCGACAAGAGGCTGTGCCCGAAAAACTAACTATCATGAATGGACCTTTTGTGACCCCCGATTGGGTAGGACATACCACTATTTACGAAGTAAATCTTCGACAATACACTTCCCAGGGAACTATCCTGGCATTCATGCAAGAGCTACCACGTTTGAAAGAATTGGGAGTAGAAACATTATGGTTTATGCCCTTGACGCCCATTGCCAAGCAAAATAGAAAAGGCAGTCTTGGTAGCTATTATGCTTGTTCGGATTACACTAGTATCAATCCTGAGTTTGGGACTGCGGAGGATTTCAAGCAATTGGTTGCGCAGGCACACCAATTGGGCTTTAAAATTATTATTGATTGGGTGGCTAATCATACAGGTTGGGATCATCAATGGACCAAACTCCATTCTGATTACTACTTAAAAGATAGTGCAACAGGAACTTTTCAAATTGCATCCGGGATGGATGATATTATTGAGTTGGACTTTTCAAATTCTGCTTTACGACGTGCGATGATTGATGCAATGAAGTATTGGGTTACAAACTTTGATATTGATGGATTTCGCTGTGATCTTGCTTTTTGGGTAGAATTAGATTTCTGGAAAGAGGCGCGTACTGAATTAGATCAACTGAAGCCTTTGTTTTGGTTTGGAGAATATGACGAGTTCGAAAAACCGGAGTATGGTCAGGCTTTTGATGCGAGTTATACTTGGACTTGGATGCATCGTGCAAAAGATTTTTACCAGCAACGATGGGCGCTTGACTCACTTTACGCTGTTTTAGACAAGTATGATGCAATAGGTGATTCAACCTTGCGTGCTTGGTTTACCACCAACCACGACGAAAACAGCTGGAACGGAACAGAGTATGAAAAGTATGGCGAAATGGCTCGTGCTTTGGCTGTTTTTAGCATCACGTGGAATGGTGTTCCGCTGATCTATTCAGGGCAGGAGTTGGGAAACCGTAAGCGAATTTTATTTTTTGAGAAAGATTTATTTGAAAAGGGGCCTGACGCCGATTATCTCAAGTCTTTTTATACAGCTCTTACACGGTTGAAAAAAACACATCCTGCACTGAGAGCGGGTGATCCCACTAGTAAGACCTATCGAATAAAAACATCTTCTCCCAATACAGTGTTTGCTTTTCTTCGTAAAAATGGAGAGAAGGAAGTGTTAGTAGTATTAAACCTGTCAGGCCAAAACGATTTACATTTTGACCTGACAGATCCAAGGGTTAATGGCGTGTATCGAAATGTCTTTTCAGGAGCTGCTAATGATTTCAAAGGCAATACACCTTTTGAAATGCAGGCTTGGGAGTATCTTGTCTATGAAAAGTAATTACTCTTCTTCCTGAGTCAGCATCACAGGGTAGCGGTACAGTCCCTCGTAGCCATCGTAAAACCCTTCCAGATTTAAGTTTTCGCTACGCGAGGATGCAATAGCTCTACTTAATTCCTCTATGGTTGTTACGGGTACCCCATTAATGCTTGTAATGATAAACTCCTCTTGCATTCTTGTTCTACTGAGTGGGCCACCTTTTAAAATACGTTTTACGCGAATGCCACCCTCAGCATCGTTTCGCTGTGTAATTTTTTTATCCGCATTTTCCAGTTCTGCACCCAATAACTCGCCGAGTGAGTTGGCGGCAAGATTTCCATAATTACCCTGTTCTGCTTTTAAAGTAGCAGAAGCTGTATAGTCTTTACCCTCTCTTCTATATTGAATTGAAATTTTATCACCTGCATTTAATGAAGCAATGGTCCCTTGTAGTTCGCTCCACGAAGTAATCGGGACTTCGTTGATTTTTTTAATTACATCTCCTTTTTTAAGACCTGCAGCTGCAGCAGCTCCATCGGGTGCGATTGTTCCAACATATGCACCATCTGTTGCATTCACATTTCTGCTGTCAGACATAATTCCTAAATAAGGTCTTTTTACATCTCCGAATTTAATAAGGTCATTTACAATTTTTTTAGCAAGGTTGATCGGGATGGCAAAAGAGTATCCTGCGTAAGTGCCAGTAGGGGCATAGATGGCTGAGTTAATTCCTATGAGTTGCCCGTCGGTAGTAATCAAGGCGCCACCGCTATTACCCTGGTTCACCGCAGCATCAGTTTGAATAAAGGATTCAATGGGCGTTTGACTTTGACGTCCATTTACACCAATAGAACGCCCCTTTGCGCTGACAATTCCCGCAGTGACTGTTGTTTCCAAGGTAAGTGGGTAGCCTATAGCCAACACCCACTGTCCCAGCTTCACAGCATCTGAGTTTCCATAGACCAGATAAGGAAAGCCTGTCCCGTCAATCTTCAACACAGCAATATCACTACTGGGATCTTTCCCAATCACTTTTGCCTTATACGTTTTTTTATTGCTAAGCGTAACATTGATTTCTTCCGCTATGCCAGTGCCCCCATCGGAAATAACGTGGTTGTTGGTGACAATATAACCATCATCACTGATTATTACACCACTTCCTGAAGCTCGCTGCTCGGGTTGTACTTGGGGGTAATTAAAAAACTGATCGAAGAAATCATCAAACATACCGCCTCGGTTTTTCGGCAGTTGGTTGGTTATCCTTTTGGCGGGTGTTTTAGTTTTAATATGAACTACTGCTGGTACCGCAGCCTGTGCTGCTTTTGTGAAATCTGTAGTTTCTGCTCCAGGAGCAGCATTAAAAAAACCTGCATAATTTGCCGGAGTTTTTCCATCTGTAGATTGTGCAAAGGAGATAACTCGAGGATTAACATAGTTGCCATACAGCCAAACGCTGGTCACTGACGTAAGGGCGCTTATTCCCATTACCAGAAGTACTTGTTTCCATTTCATAGTTGAAGCGATTTTAGAAGCTTGAACAAAAGTTGTGCCTGTCCTGCAAAATAACAAACTGTCAGCCCTGCCTATTGTGTAGAGTGCCAGTTTAACATTTTTTTGTTCAAAAAGGCAAGTGTATTCACGTCATCTGCATAGTCAAACAATCGAGGGTGCTGACTTTGGCCATAGGGCAAGAAGTTTTTACCAACGATGGCCTGGATATCAGGATGCGTTGAAAGTTCTCCGGTTAACGATTCAATATTTTCTACAAATTCGTAATTCAACTGGCTTACGGGTGCAAAGCAGTTTTTCTCCTCTAACAGCAATAAAGAACCATTAGTCATGTAGAATTTTTTGTTGAGAATATATAAGGCCAAGTTGTAATCGTAATTGTTTTTGTATTTATGGAAATCGGCTAGCCAACTAAACTTCTTAAAGGCTTCCAGCATGGGAATAAAGTCGTAGCCAAAGGGCAGGTATAACTTGGTGATATTTCTACAGCCCAATCCAAAATAGAGATGTACATCCGTTGCCAGTTGTTCAAGTTCTTCCTTTGTTTCGGTCCCGTTCAATATGCTAACCGACGTCTTATTTTTCCGTATAATATGGGGGTATTTGCCAAAGTAATAATTGAAATACCGTGAGGAGTTGTTACTACCCGTTGCCACATATGCATCACACCCTCCCAGACGTTCTGCCAATTGATAGGTCCCTTCCAATTGAGGAGCCCATTCAAAAATTTTTCCCAATAAATGCGGAAAAAGCACCTTGTCTTTTGATGATAGTTTTATTTGAGCTCCGTGGCCTGACACAAAAACACAAAGCCAATCATGGAAGCCCACCAGTGGAATATTCCCAGCCATAACCAGACCAACATTACGGGGGCTAGATTGCTGAGTGGGTACCTCTTCCAAATTAACCCACTCTGACAATTTCTTTTCAGTAAGCCACTGCGTTGCAATTGATTCAACAGCGGTGGTGATAAATTCCGGTATAAACCATCCATTTTCCCGCGATGCCTGTTCCTGAGCGGCTAGCCAGCTGGGTTCCTGACTTTGCATATAGTCGCCCAGTCGGGTAAGAAGAGAAATTCGGTCTTGTAATTTCATGCTGGTCCGTTAAATTTGTACAGTACAAAATTACTCCACAACTAATTACCATACTATGGCAATCAAGATTACTGAAGAATGTATCAATTGCGGTGCCTGTGAGCCAGAATGTCCAAACAATGCCATTTACGAAGGCGGTGTAGAGTGGGCAATTGCGGATGGCACCACCGTAAAGGGGGGCTTTACCTTGATGGACGGCAGTATGATTGATGCTGGCCATAAAAATGCACCCATCGCTACCGAAACATATTATATATCACCCAACAAGTGTACAGAGTGTCAGGGATTCCATGAGGAACCGCAATGTGCTGCTGTTTGTCCTGTAGATTGTTGCGTGCCTGACGAGCTTTACCGGGAAACGGTAGAGGAACTGCTTAGCAAGAAAGATAAACTTCATATCTAATCAGCAGTATGTCCCTTAAGCATATTGCGCTTGTAACAGGCGGGTATTCTGGAGAAGCCGTCATATCCTATCGTACAGCCAGAACTATTCAGCAACAACTCGATCCCTCCAAGTATCAAACTTATTGGATTGATATCACCACAGCAGGCTGGTTTTATGAGGATGAAAAGAAACATCGGTGGCCCGTTGATAAAAACAGCTTTACCGTAACACTTCCAGATAGAAAACTGGAATTTGATGTTGTATTTATTGCATTGCATGGAACTCCTGGTGAAGATGGAAAGTTGCAGGGATATTTTGATATGCTTGGAATGTCCTATACCAGTTGTAATGCGTTGACTTCTGCGATTACATTTAATAAGCGAGTAGCTACTGCTGTTGCAGGCGCTGCTGGGATTCCTGTGGCAAAATCCGTATTATTAATCAGAGGTGAAATTGATGATTGGGAGAAATCGGTAAACAGCCTCAGATTTCCGGTATTTGTTAAGCCCAATAATGGAGGCTCCAGTATTGGAATGTCTAAAGTAGATCAACCGGGAGAACCGCTTCGGAAAGCAGTTGACAAAGCATTTCAAGAAGACGCACAGGTTTTAATAGAGGAGATGATTCAGGGACGTGAGTTTACTGTAGGTGTATTTAGGGCCAACGGGGTTACAACTGTTTTGCCAATTACAGAGGTTAGCGTAAATCCTGAAATGTCCTTTTTTGATTTTGAAGCTAAATACCAAGGTAAGTCTACAGAGACCACTCCAGCAGAAATTTCCACTTCTTGGGCTAATCAATTGTCAGCAACGGCTAAATTAGTCTATCAGACTTTTCAATGCAGAGGGGTTGTTCGCATTGATTTTATTTATAACGAACAAGAACAGCGTCCGTATATGCTCGAGTTAAACTCGGTACCTGGCCAAAGTGAGGCAAGTATAATTCCTCAACAAGTGCAATCGATGGGGTGGACCTTATCGGCCTTCTATGATAAATTGGTACAAGATTGCTTAACAAATCAAAAAGGATAGTCCAATTTCATGTTTGATTTTATAACCAAGAAGCCGTTGTGGGTAAACCTGATTGCAAGTGTTGTTGTAGGGATTCTTTTATTTGGGCTTTTTTTACTTTCATTGGGTTGGTTGACTGATCATGGAAAAGCTGCAAACGTGCCCTCATTGACTGGAAAAAGTTTGGAGGAAGTCAAAAGAGTGCTTGACAGTACCGGATTTGAATGGGAAGTCCAGGATTCTGTTTATGTGGATTCCATCCCGCCACTTCAAATTGTCAAGCAGTTTCCTGATGCGGATGAAGTTGTAAAAGCAAATAGAACAATTTTTCTAATTGTCAGAAGTGTTGAACCGCCACTTGTTGAAATGCCAAACTTAATTGGGTATAGTTTTAGGAATGCAGCAGTGGTTTTAAGGACGATGGATCTTAAAGTGGGTGATACGTTGTTTAGGCCTGATTTTGCCCGTAATGCCGTGTTGGAGCAAAGAATGAATGGTCAGCTTATCACTCCAGGAACCAAAATAAAAAAGGGGAGTAGTATTACCCTTGTGTTAGGTGATGGGATAGGGGATCAGCCTATACCGGTGCCTGGCCTTGTTGGCATGAATTATCTTGAGGCAAAAACATTACTTGATAGTTCGGGACTGTCTTTTGGAGCAATTGTTTTGGAGTCCGGAGTACAGGACACGGCTTCAGCTTGGATTTACAAGCAAATTCCCGAAAAATTAAATGAGGATAAAGCATTGCAAACAATTCGTCCTGGTCAATTAATCGATATTTGGTTGCAAGCCGTTCGTCCACGTATTGATAGCATACGCTAGTCGATTTTACCTTTTTATATTTATGGTGAACATGTAATTTCTTCCTGCCATTGGGAAAAAGTAGTTTTCGGTTTCAACTAATCCTCCCAAAAAATAACTAAACGTATAGCCATTTGGCTCGTATTTTGTATTGGTTAGATTATTAACCTGTGCAATGAGCATTACCTTGCTTAGTCCTTTTACCTGTAACAAGTAATTGATTCGAAGGTCTTGTACAAAAAAGGGGTCTAATGATCGATGAATAGTAGCGGTGTTATCCAGATACTGTCTGCTAGCATATCGACTAAAAAGAGATGCTTCAATTTTTTTCGTTGGAGAAATTCGAATAAAATGATTCAGCAGGGTAGCTGGAGAAAAGGCAAGCGTGGAGCGATCATAAAATTTTCTTATCTGTCCACCATTGTCATAGTCGTCAATAAATTCTTCCAAGTCTTCTACGGTATTACGGCTCAGTGAAATATTTCCACCAGTGGTCATCCATTTTTTTACAATGTATGAAGCCTCTATTTCTATGCCAAGTCTTCGACTTTTTGGCACGTTGGTACGTGTGTATGCTCCAACATCATTGATTTTGCCAGTTAAGATTAACTGATTTTTATATTGCATGTCATAGAGGGTGATGGCGGTGGTCAGTTTTTTTGTTTTTTTCTCCAG
>CAINBK010000226.1:0-1534 GCA_903846615.1 uncultured Bacteroidota bacterium | reverse complement strand
TTTGTTCAAGTAGAACCTCTTGATGACACGCCATTGGTTGATCGCGATTTGGTGCAATGGGAGAAGTATGCCTACGAGAATGGCAATTTCCTTCAAACACCGGGCACCTATGCAACAAGTGTGATCAGAGACTGCATGTTTGGAAAGTGCACTTTTTGTCGCTATAACGGACCAGATCTCACATTCTCGATGATGTCGGTGCAAAGAAGCTTGGATGAATATGAAAATCTCATAGTCAATTATGGTGTGAAGGAAATTTTTGATGACTCTGGTGTTTGGTATCGAGGTCGCGAAGCTAGGGAATTCTCAAGGGGAATCATTGAGCGGGGGCTCCATAAGAAGGGCTGCTATTTCGGTCTAAATACACGTTTTGAGTACTTAGATGAAGAAACCATCCGCTTAATGGCAGAAGCAAATTTTCGCTTTGTACTGCTTGGCTTCGAAGCTGCAGATGATGAAACTTTGCAGCGTCTAAATAAGGGATATCAAATGGAGCATGTCGAAAGGTGTCTTACCTGGATGACCAAATATGGGCTTCATCCGCACCTAACGATCATGGTGGGTTACTACTGGCAAACAAAAGAACAACTTGATCTAACGGTAAATACAGTTCGAGACTTGATGTTCAGAGGCCTGGCACGTACTTTACAGGTAACAATCTGCACGCCATTGGACTTCACTCCGTATCACCAAGAGTGCATAGACAAGGGAGTTCTGCTTACAGACGACTACGACGATCATGACATGAGCAAATTAATTGTAAAAGCTCCACTTGATCATGACGAGTACTACGCAGCCATCAAAAAGATGTACGCAATTCCGTTCCACCCTCGCTTTTTGCTACGACAGGTACAGTTTCTTGGAAAATTCCGAAAACGAGATTGGCAGTTTCTCTTTACCTATGGAATCAGAGCAATTAGAAGAGTGAGACAGCATGTATTTAATCTCACTCGAAATTCAACAAAGTAGGCGGGCGTAGCTGATGGGTGCTGTTCCAAGGTTTTCTATCATTATTCCTGTAAAGGAAATTAATGACTACGTACGCGAAACAGTTCCATACATCCAAGCTCTTGATTCAGGCAATTGGGAATTGATTATCGTTCCGAATGGCCCGGATCAAAATGAGTGGGAATTGGATCAGCGAATATCACTGAATTCATCTGGACGAGTGGGTCCAGCGGATAAACGAGATCAAGCAGCCCAAATCGCCCAGGGTGAAATTTTGGTTTTTTTAGACGATGACTCATATCCGCAGTCAGATTTACTTTCTGTAGCAACGAAATACTTTGCCGATAATTCAGTTTCAGCCATTGGCGGACCTGCAATAACTCCAGAGGCCGATTCATATTGGCAGAAAGTATCGGGAGCAGTATTTTTATCGAGACTTACTGGAGGAAACCCAGAGCGGTATACCCCTGTAGGACATGCAAAAGAAGTTGACGATTGGCCGTCTGTTAATTTCATGGTTCGCAAGTCGGACTTTTTAGCGGTAGGTGGATTTGATTCTCCATTTTGGCCAGGGGAGGATACACAT
>CAINBK010000225.1:0-4871 GCA_903846615.1 uncultured Bacteroidota bacterium | reverse complement strand
TTTTCCAGTAATTGACGAGATTCGCCATGACCCAAACAAAGAAAAAGTACATCTACTGCTGTATCGATACTTTCTGTAAAACAAAGGTTGCTAAGTCCTGTGAGATCTTGGTGCAGTTGACTTACTGCTTTCCCCGCATTACTACGGCTATGGACAAAACCGATCTCTACTGATGGATGAAGTAGTAAAAGTCGAAGCACTTCTCCTCCGGTATAACCTGCTCCACCAATAATGCCTGCTTTAATCTTTTTCATGACCTGTTTGTTGAACACGATGATAAATGCCAACTTGATTACCAAATATTCGAGTAAATCCGCGCACATCCTGTCCCGTGAATCCGGTGTTCATCTCTCCATATTTTCCAAACTTACTGTTCATAAGATCAAAGGGACTTTCTATTCCCGTAACCTGAAATCGGTAGGGGAGTAGTTGTACAAATACTTTTCCTGTTACTTGTTGCTGGCTATTGGTGAGGTAAGCTTCTATATCGCGCATAACCGGATCTAATATTTGACCTTCATGCAGCCAGTTGCCATAGAATTGCGCTAATTGATCCTTCCATTGCAACTGCCATTTACTAAGCACATGTTTTTCCAAGGCATGGTGAGCTTTCAGGATAATCATTGGTGCTGCAGCTTCGAAGCCTACGCGTCCTTTGATACCAATGATGGTGTCTCCTACATGAATGTCTCTACCAATTGCAAAACCACCTGCAATTTGTTGTAAAGCTTGAATGGCTTCTACGGGATGTTTGAATTCTTTTTCGTTAACCCCAAGCAGTTCTCCTTGTTTGAAGTGAAGCACAACTTCCTCATGACCTTCTTTAGAGAGTGGAGTGGGCCAGGCTTCTTCTGGAAGCATACCGTTAGAGTGCAAGGTTTCTTTACCGCCCACACTGGTTCCCCAAAGTCCTTTATTGATGGAGTAAACTGCTTTTTCAAAATTCATCACCACCCCTTTACTTTTTAGATATTCAATCTCCTGCTCACGGCTTAATTGAAGGTCTCGAATGGGAGTGATAATTTCTACACCTGGAATCAGGATTTGAAAAATCATATCAAATCGAACCTGATCGTTTCCAGCTCCTGTGCTTCCATGGGCAACCGCTTCTGCTCCTAATTGTTTTGCATGTTCGGCAATATGTAATGCCTGGCTCAGTCTTTCCGCCGATACTGAAAGCGGATAGGTATTGTTCTTTAATACATTTCCGTAAATCAAATAACGGATAATTCGGTTGTAGTAGTCGGTTGTGGCTTCAATAGTGGTGTGCGACTTCACTCCTAACTTTTTTGCATGTGCCTCTATTCTTGCCAATTCAATTTCATCAAAACCACCCGTATTAACCAGTATACTATGCACTTCATAACCTTTTTCCTCTGTAAGATATTTGACACAATAAGTGGTATCGAGTCCTCCGCTAAAACCTAAAACAACTTTTTTAGCCATTGCCTGTATGATTTATCGGGTAAAAAAATGATGAAGAAATCCTACGCTTTTACTGCCATTGCTTTTTTTCAAAAAGGGACGAAGTAATTTCCATTCCTTAAAGCGTAACAGTCGCTCAAAGCCTGTTTTGTTCTCCTCGAAATATTTTTTAGTTTCCTCTGGTTCGTAGTGATCTGCAGGATCGTAAAGCATACCTGTACACATACAATTTTTACGATCCTTGCTCATCAGGATATCGTAATTGACACAGCTTTTGCACCCTGCCCAGAAGTCTTCATCTTGTGTAAGTTCAGAATAGGTAACAGGTTCGTATCCCAATTCACTATTTATTTTCATCACCGCCAGTCCAGTGGTTAAGCCAAAGATTTTGGCCTTGGGATATTTTTCTCGAGAGAGTTCAAATACACACTTTTTGATAGCTCTTGCTACGCCACTTTTACGAAATGCCGGAGCTACAATTAAACCGCTATTAGCTACATACTCACCATGGCTCCATGTTTCGATATAACAAAAGCCTACCCATTGGTTGTCGGGTGTGAGCGCAATGACAGCCTTGCCCTCCTCCATTTTTTTTGCAACGTATTCTGGGCTACGTTTTGCAATACCTGTGCCACGGGCTGCGGCAGAGATGGCCATCTCCTCAGTAATGATAGTGGCGTAGACCGAGTCGGCCAACGTGGCCACTCGGATTATGAATGGTACACTCAATGTAAATCTTTGGTAAAGGGTTGGATCACCAGTCCAGATAGGGTTGTCGGGAGTCATTCACTGACAGGGACCAGGGTGAGAGGTTCGTCCTGTCAGCAAATACGGAGCAACCTGGAAAAAAGAAAGAAGTTGATTCTTTTCATTCTTGATCCTTTTGTTTGCAAGGGATGCAAATCTAAATTAATAATTTAAATATGAACCCCTTTTTTTAGCTGGCCTTGAAAGCAAATATGACCAGGCGTCGGTGCAGATCAGGCGAATCTTTTCTCCAACCAACAACTGTTCGTGTGGAAACCCACTCTGTAGAACTGGTCAAATCGGCAGCAACACAAAGCTGTGTACTCGGAGAAAGGCATTTCAGTAGTGCTTTGAGTAGCGGGTTGTTACGATAAGGGGTTTCTATAAATAACTGGGTACATTGCTCCCTCCGGGACTGCTGTTCCAGCTCCTGAATAGTCTTTTCTCTCTGTTTATCCTCAATGGGCAAATAACCATTGAACTTAAATTGTTGTCCATTCAGACCACTAGCCATCAGGGCAAGCAGAATAGAATTTGGACCGACTAAGGGACGAACAGTACAGCCTGCTTCATGCGCCAGCGCCACGATGGCTTGTCCGGGATCGGCTACACCAGGACATCCGGCTTCACTGACTAGACCAATTGTTTTTCCCTCTTTAAAGAGTTGTTTGCATCGAGCTATTGTACCAGGTTCCTCCACATTGAGCCATTCGTAATTATCAATGATAATGTTCTTGGAGAGGCGCTTGAAAAAACGACGAGTAGTTCGTTCATTCTCCACAATAAAAACTTGGCAGGATAGTATCCCTTCCCATACATAGGGAGGCAAGGCTTGAAGGCCTTCCTCATGTAGAGGTGCAGGTATCAGTATTAATTGACTCATACCTTTTTTACTTGTCTGACACTAAAAGTAGCAGCGATAATTGCATAAGCGGGGGCTAATAAAACAAATAAATGCATAGCAAAAAATAATAAACCATTTCCAATGGCAAGCCCTTTATGATGGCTGGAAAAAACAGCACTTTGTGCGGGAGTTAACTGATTGCGTGCAAATGAGTAGTCCAACATGGAAACGCCAAAATAGTATCCTTGCATAAATAATCCAATCAATGGAGTGATCCACCCTGCAACAGGAACCAACGCCAGTAAAATCAATCCTCCAAAATAGAGCGCTTCCAGCCCTGTATTTCGAATAGCTAATCGAATTCCTCTTTGCGCATCTTTCCAAACTTCATCCCATTGGAAATGATGTTCTTTGTTTTCTAGCAGTGCCTCCGTTTTTTCACTCAAGTAAGCAAAACCCGGAGCGCCCACAATCAGAATTAAGTTTTTAAAGAGTGCAAAATAAAATAGAAGAAGAACCAGTCGTAGCATCATGCCGTTCATCACAAATAAAAAACTGAGCCATTCACTTCTCTCTTTCTGTAACCATTGCTCAATTCCAATCGTTTCACTCATCCAACTCACGGCTTCATTGGAAGATATCATAAATAGAATCAATCCTAACACAGATAAAAGAGTGTATAAAATTCCCGGCCATAGAATTCCCCGCAGCAGGTTATGTTGCTGAATAAAATGGCGTGCTTCCTGCCAGGAGCGAAATGCAATAACAATCTCTTTCAAAACTGTATTTTAAAAATCAACCCTTAAAACTTAGGACAATTAAGGCGTTTGAGACTGGGATCGGATGGCCTTTTAATATAGATCAACGAGATTTCTAAACCACCTCTTGAGTTAGATGCTGATTTTAATAAAGAGGTATTGGCATCATAACTTACACCGAATTGGAGTCCACTGAATTCAAGACCGATATATGGAATAACAGCATCGTTCAATCGGTACCAGCTCCCTAAGTAAACATTTACCGGATTATCTTCATTTCTATTTACACTATATGAAAAAGCAGCACCTACGATGGTATTTGTTGCTTTTGACTGCATGCTGTAATTGGCTGCAAGATGAATGTAGTGATACCCACCAACAGGGATGCGTCCCCCTGCTTGAAGTGTTGTACGGGTATTGAGAATATACTGACCGCCTTGAAAACTTTCTTTTGGACGATTGAGGTGATACATCGAAGCACCCAGATAAAAATTATTATATCCATTAGTAGTTCCACTATAAAGAAAGCCTGCACTCAGATCAAAGTACCCAAGACTTAGTTGGCGGCTGTTAAATATTTCGCTGGTCACACCGGTGAATCCTAATGGAGTTAACTGATCAGCAAAAACTACTTTGCTAACATCCAACCGTTTGTTAACAAATGCGCCTTGAAAACCAACTCCAATCTGATGAAATCCGTCCTCATCAAGTCCCTTGTGGTAAGAGAAAGATGCTCCTGCATAATTTGTTACAAGAACTCTATCACCAGCTACATCAGTCATTCCTAAAAGACCCACTCCCATATTGTCGGAGCTGATCAATCGGTTTCTCATGAGTCCAAAATCAACGGATACTGTTTTTGTAACAAATGCATTTTCAATGGTTGGCCATTGATTGCGGTAATTACCGGCAACCCGGACTGAACCATCAAATTTCCCGGTAAGCGCTGGGTTCAGCGTTAGAGGGGAGGCGAAAAACTGTGAAAAATTAGGGTCCTGAGCCCTGATTATCAGGACTTGAGCAAAAATTAAGATCAGACTTAGGATAATTCTTCGCATAGGTCTTAAAAAAACTGTCAAACAGGGCCTTTAATTGTG
>CAINBK010000224.1:0-1702 GCA_903846615.1 uncultured Bacteroidota bacterium | reverse complement strand
TTGCGGCAGCTGCAGCAAAAGTGGCCGATAATTACCAGGCGGAGATGGCAACATATTTGTAAAAGACGATTCATTTTTCCTTCTTTACTTTTGATATTAAATTATCCAAACGATGGCTGCCAGAACAGATCAGTTTCAACATCCCGATTATTTTGATTTAGATGCTTTGCTCTCCGAGGAGCACAAGATGGTTAGGGATTCCGTTCGTAATTATGTTAAAAAGGAAATATCTCCCATCATTGAAGACTATGCGCAACGCGCTGAATTTCCCGAGCACATTGTAAAGCAATTGGGCGAACTAGGTTGTTTTGGTCCCACCGTACCTGTTGAATATGGCGGTGGTGGTTTGGATTATATCTCTTATGGTCTCATGATGCAGGAGTTGGAGCGGGGCGATAGCGGTGTGCGGTCTACTGCGTCGGTGCAAGGTTCTTTAGTGATGTTTCCAATACAGGCTTTTGGAAGTGAAGAACAAAAAAAACATTTTTTGCCAAAGCTTGCCAGTGGTGAGTGGCTGGGTTGTTTTGGTCTGACTGAGCCCAACCATGGAAGTGATCCATCTAGTATGCTCACTAATTTTCGGGATGCCGGAGATCATGTAGTATTAAATGGAGCAAAGATGTGGATTAGTAATGCTCCTTTTGCACAGGTAGCAGTGGTATGGGCTAAGAGTGAGAGCGGGGAGGTGCATGGGTTGATTGTTGAGAGAGGAATGAAGGGTTTTTCGACCCCCACCACACATGGTAAATGGAGTTTAAGAGCCTCCGCTACAGGGGAGCTGGTTTTTGATAATGTGTCGGTGCCTAAAAAAAATATATTACCCGGAGTGAAAGGATTAAAAGGTCCTTTGAGTTGTTTGACCAAAGCACGCTTCGGAATTGCTTGGGGCGCTATAGGAGCGGCTATGGATTGCTATGACACAGCGCTTAGATATGCCAAGGAGAGAGAACAATTTGGGAAGCCAATCGCCTCTTTTCAATTGCAACAAAAAAAGTTAGCTGAAATGCTTACAGAAATCACCAAAGCACAATTGCTAAACTGGAGTTTGGGTGTTTTGATGAATGAAGGTAAGGTTACCCCTCAGCAGGTTAGTATGGCAAAACGCAATGCGTGTGAGGTGGCTACACAAATTTGCAGAGAGGCAAGACAGATACTAGGCGGTATGGGAATTACCGGTGAGTATTCGATTATGCGACATATGATGAATTTGGAAAGTGTTATTACTTACGAAGGAACGCATGATATTCATTTGCTGATTACAGGGATGGATATTACGGGAATCAATGCTTTTAAATAATAGTCTTTGCGATTTTTTTTGATTGGTTTTATGGGGGCCGGGAAAACCTGGATGGGGCAACAAATTAGTTTGTTAACCGGTTATTCTCATCATGATCTGGATGCTTGTATTGAAGAGGCTGAGGGTATGGATATTTCAGCCCTATTCAAGAAAATAGGAGAGGATCAATTCAGAGTTGTTGAGCAAAAATGTTTGCATGAATTGATTGCGGCTAATGCCAATCTGTTACTAAGTTGTGGCGGCGGTACTCCCTGTTTTTTTGATAATATCGATTTCATGAAAAAAAATGGAACGGTAATTTGGCTTGATCCACCCATTTCAGTGCTGTTTGACCGTTTAAAAGCAGCGTATCAAAGCCGCCCCTTACTAAATAATAATTTTGAGCCAAAACAGTTAGAGGAATAC
>CAINBK010000223.1:0-1600 GCA_903846615.1 uncultured Bacteroidota bacterium | reverse complement strand
TCAAAATAGAAATCAAATTCTTTGATACGAGCTGAACAGCCTGCTGAGAGCAGAATTTTAACTACCTCTGCCTCTCCATTTAGGTTTACAGTTAGGTAATGAACTTTACTTTTATCATCTCCTTTAGTTAAATCATATTCCTTATCTCGAGTAACTCCCGTTACATTAAACCGCTTGGCATAACTTACGCCTGCTTTACCATCGGCATAAATCAAATTATAAGTAGTCCGCTCATCATTTTTATGAAAGATCGCAACATGTAGAATGTCTTTTCCAATAAAAGACTTTTCGCTAACCTTCACCACTTTTAAGATTCCTCTTCGAGTGATGGCAATAATATCATCTAAATCAGAGCAATCAAACAAATACTCGTCTTTTCGAAGCCCCGTCCCAATAAAACCCTCTTCTCGATTCACATATAGTTTTGCGTTTACTATTGCGACCTGTTTTGCCTGAATAACCTCAAATTGCTTGAGCTCTGTTTTTCGCTCACGTCCTTTCCCGTATTTCTTCTGAAGATTCTCATAATAAGCAACGGTATAATCAACCAGATTGTCCAAATCATGTTTCACCTGTTTGAGCTCAGCCTCCAATTGCTTTATTTGAGCATCTAACTCAGCAATATCCAATCGGTATATACGTCGTACTGGTTTTTCTGTCAATTTCAGAATGTCTTCCCGCGTAATTGCTCTTTTTAATTTTTTCTTAAACGGATCGAATGCGGAATCAATCGCTTTGATTACTTTCTCCCAATCTTCATGCTTCTTTTCCAATTCCTTGTAAATCTTCTCCTCAAAAAATATTTTTTCCAAGGAAGAATAATGCCATTTTTCCAACAGTTCAGCTTGCCGAATACGCAACTCTTTGTCGAGTAAATCCTTCGTATGATCAACCGATTGCTTTAATAGCTCCTGTACACTTAGAAATTGAGGACGCTGCCCTACAATTACACAGGCATTAGGAGAGAGAGAAACTTCGCAATCTGTAAATTTATAAAGCGCATCAATAGTAATGTCTGAAGAAACCCCTGTTGCCAAGTCAACTTGAACCTCTACAGCGGCTGCTGTATTGTCAGTAACTTTTTTAATCTTTATTTTACCTTGATCATTCGCTTTCACAATCGACTCCATCAGCTGGGTGGTGGTAACACCATACGGTACACTCCGAATTACCAATGTCTTTTTGTCTAACTCTTCTATATGTGCACGGACTTTAACGCGACCTCCGCGTTTGCCTTGCTCATAGTCTGTGCTATCAAGCATGCCGCCGGTCTGAAAATCCGGGTACAGTTCAAAACGTTTTCCGCGTAAATACTTCACTGCGGCATCAATCAGTTCATTGAAATTATGAGGTAGTATTTTTGTTGAAAGCCCAACAGCAATTCCCTCCGCCCCTTGCGCTAGTAGCAAAGGGAACTTCATAGGAAGTGTTACGGGTTCATTTTTACGTCCATCATAACTTAATTGCCATTCTGTAGTCTTAGGATTAAAGGCAACGTCTAGGGCAAATTTACTGGGACGTGCTTCAATATAACGTGAAGCGGCCGCATCATCTCCTGTTCGCACATCCCCCCAATTTCCTTGTGTATCGATTAATAAAT
>CAINBK010000222.1:0-4012 GCA_903846615.1 uncultured Bacteroidota bacterium | reverse complement strand
TTATCAAAACGAGCTGGAGTCATACTACGACATTATTTCATAACGCTGATCACGTAATTGCAAAGGTACACAAGGCATATCAGTGCCTTTTTCAAAAGTACCCAGCATCGTATTCACTTTTATGGCCCTGGCAGGATTGGAAACACAAAGCGCTACGGCATCCTGAATGGTGAAACCCGCTTTAAGAATCAGGTTATTGAAGGCACTTAACATGGTAAGTGCAGAGCCACTCAATACTCCGTTAGCAACATAATGATCATTTTCCAAGGTATGTCTATAAGGACCCTCAACACTAGCTGTTACTGCATCGGTAATCGCAAAAAGTCGGTTTCCCATCAGTTGAAATGAAAGCTTAATAACAGTCCAATCAACGTGATATCCATCTGGTATAATGCTAGCCATAACACGATCGTGCAACAAAGCAGCACCTACTAATCCTGGAGCTCTGTGTTGCATTGGAGACATCGCATTAAATAAGTGCGTAACCAGTGAAACCCCATTTGAGAAAGCTGCTATTCCCTGTTCATAGGTCGCCATTGTGTGACCAGCTGAGACTAGAATTTTAGCATCTTGCAAGTATTCTAAGATTGCTTTATCACAAACCTCAGGCGCCAAAGTGATCATCTTGATTACGCCTTCACTTTTCGAAAGAAGCCCTTTCACCTCAGCCAAATTCGGAGAATGTATAAACTGCAGATCGTGTGCGCCACGCTTATCGGGATTTATCCAAGGACCCTCAAGGTGCAGCCCTAGGCATCCTTTTCCTCCACCCTTCCAATACTCATTAACAGCTCTGATACCACTATTGACTACAGAAATTTCGTTAGTAGCAACTGTTGGCAAAAAATAATGAGTACCCGACTTAGAAAACTCTTGATACATTATATCAAGTGTATCTCGAGTAGGATAGACGGAAAACAATTGTGCAGCAGCCCCATAAACCTGCAAATCAATAAAAGATGGAATCAGTAAGTCTATTTCAGGATATCCACTCTGTGCAGGCTCTAAATGAACAAGCTTATTGTCAATAAGAATAACCTCATGATTGCTTAACCACTCATGTCCTGTAAAGACGGACTTTGCAAGAAAGCGCTTTTCAACTGGCATGACGCTGTAAGAGGGAATACCCGTGTTTCTTATTTTGTTTTGCTCAGAGGACGGCGGAAAATAAAACGGGTAACGAATATCCCTTCCCCATCATCTTTTCCAGCATTACTTTCTACAGCAGAGGTAACATAGGCCAATTCCCATCCTTGCTGCGCAAGTGAATTTAATTTTGAGGTAATCACTGCATCATTAGAGGCGATATTTCTAAAATTTATCCCCCCTAGATTGAAAAAGTTTACCAACTTTATTTCATTCAACTCATCAATTTTAACATCCGAACGTTTAACAGTTCCCTGACGAGAATCATTCCCATCTCTACGCTCTGTGGTCAAGTCCTCTGCATTAACAGCTCCATTATTTTCAATGATTCGAGAACGGCCGAGACCCATAGGCACAATTGATTCTACGCTCGTGATAATTTTAAACTCATACTGGGCCCTAACTTCTTGGAAAAAACTAATCAAGGCAACAAGCAACAAAAATTTAGTGGTTTTCATATAAGATTATTTATAAAATTTTAAACTAAGTCAAATCTCGGAATTATTCTTCATTAACTGAAATACTACTCCCGCAGCAACTACTTGAACACAACCCATGATTATAAAAAGCAAATCAAATGAATAATAATAAGCTAGCAGACCTCCAACAGCAAAAGCAATACCAGAAACTAACTGCGACTGCCCGGTAGAAAGACCCCATGCATAAGTATCATGCTCTTTTGTTAAACTAGCAGCAAACAATGCATCCCAAACTGGTGTTCCGATGGCTTCAGCAACCCCTAAACCAATTTGTACTAAAAAAAGCTCAATGGGTGTATCAACCAGTAAATAACAAAAAGTCAGCAACGCATTTAGTAGATATCCGGTAAAGAGCAATTTAGCTTTATGCTTTTTACGATTAAAAAGCTTACCCACCAGAATATAAAAAAGACCCGTACAAATCAGATACGCTGACCAGGCCCAAGTAATATCCAGTATATCTCCCCCAATTCGCTCCGTGAAAATTGCATAGAGCGGCCCCAGCATCCCTTCTCCAAAATACCAGATATTAGCGCCCAACAGAAGGGTTCGCGAAGTCTTACTTAGTTTCAATCAATTTTGATTTAGTGTTAGGACAAACATATAGTGACTAAGTTTAAATATTAAGTATGAAGAAAAACAAAAGCCCTGACAATAGTCAAGGCTTTTTAGGGTCGGGACGACTAGATTCGAACTAGCGACCCCTTGCACCCCATGCAAGTGCGCTACCGGGCTGCGCTACGTCCCGCTCCAAGAAGAGATTTTCTCCAGGGGTGGCAAATTTAGCGCTATTTTTCGGATTTTTTAGAACGAGTAGTAAGCTTTACCTTTGATGCTTAATGAAGCTCCTCATTAAGCAAGCCCTTGTTGTTGATCCTAATTCTCCTTACAACAACAAAAAGGTTGATCTCCTTATCGAAGACGGTATCCTCACTAAAATTGGAAAAGTTGACGCGTCAAATGCGGACAAAACAATTACCAGTGCTGGGCTTTGTATCTCCCCTGGCTGGGTTGATTCTTTTTCACATTTTACTGATCCGGGTTATGAGCATAAAGAAACCTTAGACTCAGGTGCTGCAGCTGCATCCCGAGGAGGCTTCACTGATGTATTAATTGTACCCAACACCAACCCAGTACTTCATAACAAGGCAAGTGTTGAATATATCTTACATAAAAGCCAATCACTACCCGCCACTATACATCCAATTGGGGCAATAACTCAGCAAACAGAAGGAAAAGAACTTGCTGAAATGTATGATATGTTTGAAAACGGAGCTGTTGCTTTTTCTGACGGACTACGTTGCATCCAATCAGCAGGTCTGCTAATCAAAGCACTCCAGTACGTTAAAGCGATAGATGCTGTTGTCATACAAGTACCAGACGATTACAGCATTAATCCAAGTGGGCTAATTAATGAAGGCATCACCTCCACACAATTAGGCTTACCCGGTAAAGCTGCTATAGCGGAAGAGTTAATGGTTGCCCGCGATCTTGCGCTCTGCAATTATGCCAATTCCAAATTACATTTAACTGGAATTAGTACAGCAAACTCCTTGCAGTTAATACAGTCTGCCAAAAAAGAAGCGGTGTCTGTCAGCTGCTCAATTACTCCTTATCACCTTTTCTTCAGTGATGAAGACCTTGCTAATTACAATACGAATCTTAAAGTAAACCCACCTCTTCGCAGTAAAGCTGACAGAGATGCCTTGAGAAACGCAGTGAAGCTGGGCCATGTAGATTGCATTGCCAGTCATCATCTACCCCATGAATCTGATAGCAAAATTGTCGAATTTGAACACGCGCAATACGGGATGATTGGACTTGAAACTGCATATGCAGTAACCAACACTGCTGTTGAAAATTTAACTCCATTACGAACCGTTGAACTCTTTTCAATCAACCCACGTAAAATTTTCGGATTAGAAACGCCCACCATCGATATTAATCAAAAGATTTGTTTTACGCTTTTTGATCCTACCATTGAATGGACACCCCAAAAACAAGATCTGAAATCCCGTTCTGCCAACTCCCCTTTTTTAGGTAAAAAACTTCAAGGAAAAGTTATCGGCACCCTACATCCTAACGCGATTAGCCTTTTTGTATGAACCTAAAGCGTTTAACCTGGAGTTTCAGTGCCGCCTTACTAATGATGGCAATAAGTTGGTTAGGATTTTTGAACTACATATCTAACCCTACTACCACCCAACTTTCGGTATACGGATTATATGCGCTCAGCACTTGGTACCTACTTTTCTTTAATCGAAAGGAAAGCCAGGCTTTTAAGGACTTTTTCCAGATTGGATTTAGACACTTTATTTTAGTTACACTACTCATGGCGCTGTTCTCCTATCTCTTTATCCAATTAAACCCCAACCTGGTAGAAGATT
>CAINBK010000221.1:0-1941 GCA_903846615.1 uncultured Bacteroidota bacterium | reverse complement strand
TATATTTTTCTAACCCTCTAACGGCCCAACTTGTATCCTTTTCATTTTGACGATAATTTTTTGACGCTAAAAAACTACCCGGATGTCCAGCTGCACTTCCTCCTATATTTACATCAAAACCCATGTTAATAGGTGAAGCACCTGGCATGCCGCTTGGGGCAAAATGTGCTTTACCAGCGTGTATGGTGTAATACCCTGCCTCATTTAAAATTTGTGGTAAAGGCGTTGCCACTACCGTGTGATTAAGACCCCCTGAATGATAAAGTTCAGGTGTTAGTCCATTATAATTCCAATTGGCAGGCTTTAATATGCTGTCTTTAAAATCGGTGGGTGTGTTGCTATTTACATTTGTCCAATTGGTAACGCCATGTCTTGCTACATTCATTCCCGTCATAAGACTTACCCTAGTAGGCGTGCAAACTGCATTTGAATACGCGTTGGTTAGCATCATCCCTTTTGCAGCTAACTTTTCCATATTGGGTGTATGATAAGTAGTATTGAGTTTTGTTGGCTTATCCCAAAATGGCAAAGAACAGTCCTGCCATCCCATATCATCTACAAGAAATAAAATAATATTAGGTTGTTTTACTTGCGCCTTAGATACAACACAAACAAATAGCACAAATAAAAAGATAAGTCCTTTTTTCATCTAAGTAAAATACTAAAAAAAATGGAACCTACATATATATTGCAGATTCCATTAGATGGGGGCGTTATAAATTAAGCTAAAAGCTAGAATACTTTTGTACCATTTGGTTGATAACTATACCTGAAAGTATAGTAACGCTGTTCTCTCATTTTCACATTATCCGACGCACTAGCAGCAGGCGTTACACCACCTCTGTAATAATTTAAAATTTCAACCTTTGCAAATTTTCCGGTAGCTGTTCTAATCACTAACACACGACCAGGAATAGGGGTCACTAGGTTGTTTAAGCCATCATATACATACCAACCCCTATTGCTCCCAAAAGGCACTGCAAATGAGGCAGGTACATTCTCAGTTCTAAATGTAGAATCGGAAGGAATTGTTTTTAAATCATTAAATAAACCAATAAAAACAAAAGCGCCACCGGCACCTGGGCCACCATTTCCACTATTGGTTAAAATAGCTGTACCTCTAAAAGCAATATCCCATTTATTGGTAGCGCTATCTGATGATGGAACCACCACACCTCTTTCTAAACTATAAAACGTATACTTTCCAGCACCAAATGGCATGCCGCCAGAAGGAGGAACACCTGGTGTAATACCAATAATAGTATCAGCTGGCAAATTGGTTACGGTCACAGAAACAACAGGGTCTACCTTAGTTGTGTTGTCATCTTTATCACAAGCTGTAAAAAACAAAAATGCAAATAAAGCGTAGATGATTTTTTTCATGGTTTTCTATTTTTCGATTGATTGTTTAATTGAGTAGTTGATAGCTATAAATCCTGACCTACCAAAGAAATTTGGCATATTGATAGGGTCTTTGTAATTGAGCATATTATTACATCCAAGTTGCACGGTAATTTTTTTAGAGGTACGTAAACCAACTGTTGCGTTGAGTTGAACAAACCCGGTGGCCTTTGCATCATTCTTATTAAATAATCCGTTACCATCCGTATCAGTAACGAACCAGCTACTTCTGTACAATGCACGAAGTGAAGCAAATGCTTCATTTTTTTGATACTGGAATTTCAAATTGATTTGATGCTTACTTCTATTGGGTAAGCCTACATAATCCGACATGCTTAACCGCTTACTATACCCATTGTTGTCACGGGTAAAAACTTTTCCTTGTTCAATTTTATCTAGTTCAGATGCGTCTCCAGAAAGTAAAAATTGATACCCGCTCGTAACGGAATAATATTTTCCAATTTTATAATCGGCATTAAATTCTAGTCCTTTTGTATAAGCCGTTTTTACATTGAGGTAGCTAAATATTTGCGCGCCTCC
>CAINBK010000220.1:0-3790 GCA_903846615.1 uncultured Bacteroidota bacterium | reverse complement strand
TTCTCCATCGATGGTTATCATCAAGGGAGTTTTTGCAATAGACTGATATTGGTTGGTGAGCAAGGCTTGTCTAACAGGTCCTCCTTGAAAAAAACAAAGCCCACCCACATTATAATTTCTTATATCACTTTCTACTTTGGCGATATGGTCTGTTCCCAGGTTAGAATGCGCACGGATCACCATCAGCTGTGCAATCCGCTGATCCGAGGTAAGACTGTTAAAAACGCTATCCACCCACTTTTGCTGGGCGCGTTCCCGATTACCTTGTGCACTGACGTTTAAAGAGGCTGCCAATACCAGCAGCAAGCAAGACTGTTTAAAGAATGTCCTCATTAGTTAAAAGTACTCCATTTGAGGCAAGTAATTATTGGCTGCATCGGGGGCAAAATCGTATTTTTGAAGGCTCGTTAAGTGCCATCCCTTGATACAGGTTTTACCCGACCATATTGCCAATCAGATTGCCGCCGGTGAGGTAATTCAACGCCCTGCCAGTGCGGTCAAGGAGTTATTGGAAAATGCCGTAGATGCGGGTGCAACATCCATCGAGTTGATTATCCAAGATGCAGGTAAATCGCTGGTTCAAGTAGTTGATAACGGAAAAGGGATGTCAGTAGAGGATGCCCGTCTTTGTATTGCCCGGCACGCCACTTCCAAAATCAGCACCATTGAAGACCTGTTCCATATCCGAACCATGGGTTTTCGTGGAGAGGCGCTGGCCAGTATTGCCGCAGTAGCACAAGTGGAACTAAAAACAAAACAAGCAGCAAACAAAGCAGGAATGTTTATTGAGGTTGAGCACAGTGCCATTACACGTGAGGAACCAATTGGTATGGCCAACGGCACCAGCCTGGCCATGAAAAATTTATTTTTCAATATTCCAGCCCGTCGAAATTTTTTAAAGAGTAATGCGGCTGAGATGCGTCATATCGTGGAGGAGTTCACGAGAGTAGCGCTGGCTTTTCCTGCTATTCAATTTTCGCTGCATGCCAATAACCAGCAGCTCTATCAACTGGAGGCTGGTAGTTTAAAACAACGCATTGTCCAATTATTAGGAAATAGCTACGCTTCCAAACTGGTAGGTGTTCAAGAGGAAACAGACTACTTAACCATCCGTGGTTTTGTAGGTAAGCCGGACTCCGCACGCAAAACAAGAGGAGATCAATACTTTTTTGTCAATAACCGATTTATCAAGAGTTCGTATCTCCACCACGCCGTAATGAATGCGTTTCAGGCTTTATTACCAGCCGATCATTTTCCGCTCTATGTATTGTTTATTGATTTGGACCCACAGCAAGTGGATATCAATGTTCATCCAACCAAACAAGAAATTAAGTTTGAGGACGAAAAAATTGTATATGCTTTTGTGCAAGCTGCCATCCGACACGCGTTGGCACAATTTAGCATTACCCCTACTCTTGATTTTGAATTAGACGCTTCGATACAGCAACTGGATTCCATACAACAGCCTTTTACTGAACAAACACGTTCGGCTATTCAAGAAGGTAACTTGTACCAGCATTTTACCAAAAAAAATCAAGCCCATCGGATAGAGCCGGATTCTACGCAACCGGCCAAGAACTGGAAACCGTTTCGACCGCTAACTGCTGAATATACCTCCACGAGGAAAGAAGATTCGTTAGCAGAGCCTGACTTGGGTTTACGCTCGGTCACTTCTTTTTCTTCAGAGTCAATTACCGCATTTCAAATTTTACAATCCTATATTCTTTTTGCACAAGACCATACTTGTACGTTGATCAATCAACAAGCTGCGCATGAAAGAATTCTCTACGAAAAATTCATTCAACAACGTGCAGATAAAAAAGCAGCCACGCAGCCTTCATTATTTCCCACTACACTTTCACTCAACCCAACCGATGCTAGCTTGCTTGAAGAGTTGTTAGAGGATTTAACAGCAGTAGGCTTTTTGATTCAAAAAACAAGTGCACACGATTTTCAAATCCAAGGCATTCCTGCCGGATTTGAAAATGGAAAAGAAGAAAGTATTTTAGAAGTGGTATTGGAAGAATACAAACACTTTAATGCGGCACTCGCTTTACCACTCCATGAAAAATTATGTCGCAGCTTGGCAAAACAACAAGCAATCAAAGCAGGGACGCAACTGAGTGAACGCGAAATGAAACAATTGATTACTGATTTATTTGATTGTAAAGAACCTCACCTGTCTCCGTTTGGTGCCCCTACCTTTAGAATGCTACAAAAAGAAGAAGTTGAACAGCTGTTGCTGAACCGTTGATCAGTATCTAGCCCTGATATAGGCTAAAAAATTTTCAACCTGTTTTCTGATTTCACTAGAACTGGAACGATGGTTATTTACCAGGGTTGAAAACAAAAGTAGTTTTCCTTTTTTAGTATATAAATACCCGCTCAGCGCTACCACGCCACTTAGCGTTCCGGTTTTTGCATAAATAGAGCCGCTATCCTGTTTGTAATAACTCGCTAACGTGCCCTCTCCTCCTGTTGGAAAAATCACTTTGATTCGGTCCATCCCGAATTGGTCCTTCATTTTCTCGAGGATACGTACAAAGTCCTGTGGTGAAAAAAGATTATACCGACTCAATCCAGATCCATCGGCCCAACGAGGTTGCTGGGGAAGATCGGCAAAATCGGTTTTTAGTAAAGTATCGATTACTTGCTCATCACTCATCCGATTCAGCATCCGTTGACTGACCATTAATAAGGATTGCTCTGCAAAGAAATTATCACTTCGATGCATGAGCGGTTTGAGTAAAGAATCGGTAGGAATAGAATAAATTAATTTTCCGGCAGGTTTTCTGCTGGATAATTGTACGGTGGAGGTAATCCCAATTTGCTGTAACGTGTCTTGCAAAAATTGAAAGGCTGTAATACCGTCCTTGGTTTTAAAAGGTATGGTAGCTCCTCGAAAAGCACGAGATGCGGAAACAACATTAAATTGATTCTGATCGGGCAAACGCGTGATTTGAAATTGATCGCCTTTTCCCAACTGCTGCATCATGGATTCATTCATAAAGGGTGGGCGCATTACCAATGATGGAGTTGCTTGGAGCTGATAATTTTTCCGTTGAAAACTAATCACATTTCCATAAATAGGAAAGGCGCTTCGCTCTGCCAAGTAAGCTTCCTGATAGTCGTCCCAGGACCAGCCACTGCCATAGGGCGTAAATGCATGTTGAGTAGAATAGTCAATTACTATAGGTCGATCTTCCAACCGCAGTTTATCCCAAAGTGGCTGGAAGCTGAATTCTGCTAATAAAAAAGTGGGATCGCCCAACGGACGAACATAGCAAGCCCCTGCACTATCCCACACATAAGCACTAGGTATACTATCGCCGAGGTATTTCATGGCCGCATAACAAGTAGGAATCTTGGTATTGCTAGCCGGAACAAAATATTTATCGCCTTGATAGTTGAGCCAATATTTTTTAGTGGAGGGATCGTAGATGCTAACCCCTACATGCGCCGTTTGAAAAGAGGACTGTTTAATGATTTCTTTATTCGCTTTGCGTTGTAAAGCTTGCGGAATACTACATCCTACTAAAAAACCACTCAGCAGGAGCACTAAAAATTGTAACGTGTATTTTTTCATGAGACTATTATCCTCTTTCTTGCGCGCGTAACCAACGTTCAGGAATTTCGTTACTACTTGCCAATAAATAATCTTTATAACTGCAAGCAATAAACTTTTTGTCAGGCAATTGCATCCACCAACGTCCTGTTTTTTTGCTTTGTAAAAAAACCGTTTCTACCTCGGCAAAAGCCATGTAGTACTCATTGAAAGAATCCTTTTCGG
>CAINBK010000219.1:0-3864 GCA_903846615.1 uncultured Bacteroidota bacterium | reverse complement strand
AGGTATCATTAAGACAGACCTCCGGGATCACAAAACCTGCATTGGGCTTAGGATGAACCACTAAACTTGGTATTGTATTAGTACTAATACAGCCATTTGAAGTTGTAACAGTTAAAGTAATATTGAAAGTTCCAGCCGTAGAAAAATAGTGAGAGGGGCTCTGTTGCGTTGAGGTATTCAATGTACCGCTTACAGGATCACCGAAATTCCATTGCCAAGCCGTTAAGGTTCCAACATTAGCAGAGGATTGATCAGTAAAGCTGATAATACCTTCTTGACAAACTGGGCTATTGGTTGAATAAGCTGCAGTTGGCAATGGCCAAACAGTTACGGCAGCAGATCCAGTTTGTTGCTGCGAGCAAGTAGTACTACTGGCATCGGTAACGCTTTGCAATGTGTATGTATATGTTCCTGCAGTTGCAGTGGGTACATTAACTGTAACACTATTTCCTGTTGTGGTAGTAACATTCTGTACGGCACCTCCATTGATATTATAGTAAAAAGTATAAGGAGCCGTAGCGCCGGCACCCGTGAATGTAATTTGTGGTTCAGGAGCATTTAGGCAAACACTGGTTGTACCAGAAATTGTTGCGGTTGGCAAGGGATTAACAGTTACAGTTGCTGTGCCTGTTGCATTTTGTGTACAGGTGGCACCATTTGCATCAGTAACCGTCTGCAGTGAATAAGTGAAAGTACCGGCAGAAGAAGTAGATACTGCTAACGTTACACTATTGCCAGCGGTTGTAGTAATTGATTGTATTGCACCACCATTGACAGTATAAGTGAAAGTAAAAGCAGCATTACCATTCGCCCCTGAAAAAGTTAGTTGCGGAGCCGTAGCGTTTAGACAAACTGCAGTAGTTCCATTAATCGTTGCAGAGGGGGTTGGGAAAACCGTAATAGTTGCTGTTCCATTTTGATTTTGTATACAAGTTGTAGAACTTGCATCTGTTACACTTATCAACTCATAGACGAAAACTCCAACAGTAGTTGTAGGTGCATTTACGATTATAGAATTCCCTGCTGTGGTAGTTACAGATTGAACAGTCCCGCCATTGATCTTATAATTGAACGTATAGGGAGCAGTTCCGTTTGCACCTGTAAATGTAACTGGGGCTGGAGATGAGTTAAGACAAACTGTGTCAGTTCCAATAATCGTTGCAGTTGGCAATGGATTAACCGTAACAGTAGCATTCCCCGTTGGAGTACCACTACATACTGTATTATTAATATCTACAACACCCACTAAATTATAAATAAACGTTCCCACTGCGCCAGTTGGAACATCGATGGTAGCAGTATTTGAGGGGGCAATAGTCGATACAGTTTGAGAGGCCCCTCCATTAATATTGTAAGTAAACGTATAAGGAGCTGTGCCATCACCCCCAGTAAAAGTAATTTGAGGCGGCCCAGCATCTTTACAAACAGCAATGGTGCCTCCTATTGTTGCGGTAGGATTAGTATTGATGGTTACAGTAGCACTGCCCGTCTGATTTTGAGAGCATAAACCAGTACTTGATTCAGCAACATTAATGAGGTTATAAGCAAACACACCTAACACATTAGTGGGCGCTTGTAGCGTAACTGAATTAGAAGTACCTGTTGTAGAAATTGTCTGTGTAGCTCCGCCATTGATATTATAAGTAAAGGTGTAAGGGGCGGTTGCGCCTGAACCTGTAAATGTTATCGAGGGTTGAGGGGAATTAATACAGGTTGTGATAGTTCCGGTAATGGTTGCAGAAGGCAGCGGATTAATAGTTACATTTTGTGTTATAGTATCCGATTTACATCCAATATCAGTGATCAAGAAATATGCAACAGGATAGGTACCTGCAGTTGGGAAAGTATAAGTAGGATTAAGCTGCGTAGAACTACCTAACGTACCAAAGGTCCAGTTTACAGAGCTAATAGGTCTTGTTCCGGTGTTGGACGCGTCCGTGAACTGAGTCGAATTATTTGCACAAAGGCCTGTAAAAGTAAATCCCTCTGTAGGTCGGTTCAGTACCTCTAGATCAAAATTTATCTCCTGCTCTCCTCCACAGCCATCAGGCGTTGGATTGGTTGCTAGTACTTTTATGGGATAAATATTAGCTGCAGTTATCGAATACTGAGTAGGTAGTTTATACACATATAGAGTTCGTCCATTTACAATTACCGTGGAAGTTGGTGTAGGATTAGTTAAACTAACATCTGCAATACCCATTGCATTCAGTGCAGTACCAAATATCCAGCTGATTGTAGTAGGCTGGTATGGGAAGGTCATGGAAAAATAAAAAGGAGTGCCAGTACAAGTAGCAGGAAAATTAACTGACGAGTTAGGTGTTTCAATAGAGATATATTGATAAAGATCTTTTACGTTAGCACCTGCGGAATATCCGTAGGATTCAGCATTAGCATACCCATAAGCCATAGCGTTAAAACCCGAATCAGATTTTAAAGTGTGGTAACCTTGTGTAACGTTTGCGAGGTATGCATATGAATAGGAAGGATTCTGCGGATGCACAACCCAGGAAGAAGCTGGTATAGGATTATTATCAATCCTAAAAGAAGAAATACCAGTACCTCCATTAGGCATAACAACGTGAATATGATGTTGCGGACTTGCAGCAACAAGATTCGAACTAACTAAGGTTACTTTAGAAATATTTTGTTCAACCGGATTCAATACAATCATATCCGGATCATATGGATTTGTACTAGAGTTACAGCCGGCAGTAGTGAAATATTGAGCGACAGATACTGGTTGATCAGATGTAACACGGTTGGGGACGTTACCCGAAAATTCATAATAGCGATTATTAACAAAACTGGCCGCAGGGATTAGAGTTCCGTTTACATAAACATTGGCAGCAGGATCCTTTTTCATGACCCTGTAAAAATTATTTGGTCTGTTGTAACTAGGTACAGTGAGATAATCTCTACCCCAGGAACCAGAGGGATATAATTGCTGATACAGATTATCTGAGGAAGTTGAGTTTCCGCAGTTTGTTCCGATACGCATTTTCCCTGCACCTGAAAAAACCGCAATTCGTTTACAAGAGGACGTTCCCGTAGAAACAGAACGGATTTTTGAACCAGTAAGATCAACTCCAGAAAACAAACCACCTGTAGGAACATTATTTACAGTTCCTAATACTTGATAAATCTGCCCTTTATTAAGCGTAATAGTATTCACGCTACCAGCAGTCCACCCATTAGTAGTAGCAGCAGCGGGGGTAATTTCAATGGTAGTATTATCCTCAACCGCAATAATTGTAAAGTACGAATTCGCATTCGCAGAGTTTGATACCTGCGTGTAATTCATGGAATAGTATTCATTGCCCAGCACATTAGTTGGCAAACAAACGGTAGCACCACTTACAGCACTTTGAGTAATATAAGAATAGACAACCACAGGCTTTTCAGCAGTAACCAGAACAGTTTTATTAGTGAAAAGACCAGAACCAGTAATAAAATTTGTATTAGGCACAACGCAAGTCACTACTTGGCCTGCATTAATTGTACCGGCCTGTAAGGTAGCGCCTCCAAAAATCTCAACCTCATAAGTTGTAGTTACATCAGAGGTAATATATAATGTCATAGCTACATTACTTCCTACCCCGCCGCTCATTCCTACGTGGTAGGAATAGGGAATCCAAAATTCTTTGCCTTTGTTTGAGAAATCTTGGGCACGTATCGCTGAAAATGCGAAAAAAGCAATAAGAAATGGAAGAGAATATTTATTAAAACGACTCATTCGACAGTTTAGTTATAAGATTCGCTAAGTTACTATCTACTAATGTGCCGTATATCAATTTAAGTAAGTGATTATACGGATTTTATAACAGAGCAAATTATTTAACGTTTTGAAAAACAATTTCTTGT
>CAINBK010000218.1:0-2779 GCA_903846615.1 uncultured Bacteroidota bacterium | reverse complement strand
TTAGTCAACAAGTAGCCGCCTATTTGTGGATCGATTCTATTACTCAAAAAGCGATTAAAGGGGCTTTTTTCCAGCTGGATAATTTGGATTCCGATGCATGTATAGATCAATTTTTGGACATCTGTGTTACGGATGTTGAAACTCCTCAAACTGTACAGGTTTGTTTTGACGCTCCTCAACAAAGCATGATGCCCATCGTCCTGTACGATCGAATAAAATTGGATGCACTGCATAAGGCTTCATTTCCTTTCAATCCGAGTACCTTTTTAGTGCATGAATCATTTTCCTCTTGGCAATTCTATCTAGGGTATGCAGTCCCCACGACTTTATTTCGCAAGTTGGAAAACCGTTTCCCTGCAATGAAATATCGTCATACTATTAAATTGCTGTTGAATAACTACGCTGGTAGGGATGTTGCTGGTGCATTATATGTTCAGGTTGGGATCTCGCAGCTTACCCTTGTTTTATGTCGTAGTGGGCGCCTACTTTTCAGTGGTAGCTTCGCTTATCAAACTGAGATGGATGCCTTGTATTATTTATTGCGCTTAGCCGGTTCTCATAATTTGCCTACGGAAGACTTGGAAGTTTATTTAAGTGGTCTCATTGATCCATCCTCTCGTTTATTTCTTGAATTATCAAACTATTTTTTGAATTTGAGTGCCATCCCAAGTTCAATTCAATTCGATTCCGATTTGCCTTCTACCAACTATTTTACTTTATTAAGTAATAACTCTTTATGCGTGTCATAAGCGGTAGACTTGGGGGGAGAAAGTTTTTACCTCCTGCTCATATGCCACATACCCGGCCTACAACAGATATCGCAAAGGAGGGACTTTTCAATATTTTACAAAATAGGGTCGACTTTACTAGCATTTGTTCCTTAGACCTATTTGCGGGTACTGGCAGTATCAGCTATGAGCTAGCTTCAAGGGGTGCACATACATTAACGCTAGTGGAACAAGATCATCATCAAATTCAATTTATTAAAAAGACTCTAGCTGCTTTTGAAATTGAAAATGCTACATTGGTGAAGCAGGATGTTTTTCAGTTTCTAATGCATTGCACCCAGACCTTTGATTTTATTTTTGCAGGCCCTCCCTATGCGCTAACTAGTATTGATGAATTGCCAAGGATAATAATAAGCAGGAAACTGCTCTCGCCCGGTGGGTTATTTGTCTTAGAACATACGCCTCGTAACGATTATCATTCGTTTTCGGGATTTGAAAGAGAGCGTAACTATGGTACAACGGTTTTTAGCTTCTTCGTACCTTAGCCATCCTGATGTTCTACAACTTTTTTTTACGTTCATTTCGGCTACTCTTATTGCCTTTTTCCATTCTATTTTGGGCTATCCTTTACTTACGTTCATTTCTCTATAAGAAGCAATGGCTGCGTTCCGTCACATTTGGTATTCCGCTGATTACCGTAGGAAATTTAGCTGTCGGAGGTACTGGTAAATCTCCAATGATTGAATACCTCATTGACCTTTTACAGCAGCGCTACCAACTTGCTACTTTAAGTCGAGGATATCGCAGACGAACAAAGGGGTATGCAATTGCAAAACCTGATTCTACGGCACTGGAAATTGGAGATGAGCCCCTGATGCTATATCGTAAGTTTCCCTCAGTGGCGGTGACGGTAGGGGAGGAAAGACTGCTGGCCATACCTGAGTTATTACACGATTTTCCAGCTACTGAGGTAATTCTACTTGATGATGCTTTTCAGCATCGTGCTATTCAAGCTGGGCTCACTATTTTATTGACCGAACAGTCTAATTTATTTTCTCGAGACTTTTATCTTCCTACAGGGGATTTACGTGATTTAAAAAGCCGGTATAAAGAAGCTGATATCATATTAGTTACTAAATGTAATCCTGAATTAACCCTGGAGCAACGTAATCAAATTATTGACGAGTTAAAGCCCTTGCCAACACAAAAGGTTTATTTTACAAAACTCGTTTACGGAATCCCTTATCATCTTATTTCAAAAGATTCTTGTCTGATTTCCCCCGAAAGTGAGGTATTGTTGGTAACGGGAATATCCAACCCAAGTCCTCTTAAGTTGTGGATCGAACACCAAACCGCTTATTACCGCCAAATGCAATTTAGGGATCACCACATTTTTACAGCTGATGACCTTAAAGATATTCAGGAAGAATTCAAAAAGCTTACACCAAGTAAAGGGATTGTGCTAACTACTGAAAAAGATGCTGTTCGTCTCGAAAAATTTGAAAAATCAATACAAAACCTTCCCTTCTGTGTTGTTCCTGTTCGTCATGAAATCATGTTTAATGAAAAGGAGAAATTTGAACGAGCGGTGACTGATTTTATTGAAAACTTTCAAAAGCAAAATTGAGGATGGGAAGAAAAAATTCAAAAAAGAAAACTCAAAAACGTGTTGTAAAGTCCATTTCTTTTTTATTGAAAGGAAGGTTGGATGTTTCTCGTACAGGCATGGGTTATGTGATGGTGGATGGGATCGCTGATGATATTTTAATTAGGCCAGCCGATTTCAATGGAGCTGTCCATGGGGATCAGGTCTCTGTTGCAATTCGTGAAAGAAAACCAGCCGGAAATCGTATGAAGGGGGTTGTAAAATCTGTTTTGAAACGAAAGCGTGAGGAGTTCATCGGACAGATTCAATTAGGCAAGGGATTTGCTTTTTTAGTAGTTGAGACCGATAAGCCGATGCCTGATTTTTTTATTCATCATTCCGATTTACGGGGGGCTAAACATGGTGATCGGGTGCTAGCTCGTGTAATTGATTGGTCAGCTGACCA
>CAINBK010000217.1:0-6644 GCA_903846615.1 uncultured Bacteroidota bacterium | reverse complement strand
GGACCAAACATCATGAGTGCTGGCCACCACCAGCGGTTGATCGCGTCTTGACATAGGGCTCGCTGCGCTTCACTGCCTTTTGAAAGAACGAGTAAGGTTTCAAACCCTTGCCGTTGATGAAAACTTTCTTCTTTGCAAATTCTCACCATGGCTCTGGCATAAGGGCCATACGAAGTGCGGGTCAGCATTACTTGGTTCATAATGGCAGCACCATCCACTAGCCAACCAACGGCACCCATATCTGCCCAGGTTAGTGTAGGATAATTGAATATGGAAGAATACTTGGCTTTTCCGCTGTGTAGGTCATTGATCATTTGTTCTCTGGATTGTCCCAGTGTTTCTGCAGCCGCATATAGATATAAACCATGTCCTGCTTCGTCCTGAACCTTGGCTATTAAAATAGCTTTTCTTTTTAAGGAAGGAGCCCGGGAAATCCAATTCCCTTCCGGTAACATCCCTACGATTTCACTGTGGGCATGTTGGCTGATTTGACGGATGTTTGTTTTGCGATACGCATCAGGCATCCAATCCTTGGGCTCAATTTTTACCTCCTGATCAATTTTTTGCTGAAAGAGTTCTTCCAGATTACGCATTTCCATACAAATCAGTTTGTCTACAAATTTATTAAAAACTAACGAGCGTTAGGGTGCTTGTCGAAGGGTCTTCTATTATTTACTATCAAAATCCACCACAATTTTCTCCGTTTTGGGGTGGCTTTGACAGGTTAGGATGAACCCCTGCTCAATTTCTTCCTCTTCTAGTCCCCAGTGAATATCCATACTGACTTCTCCTTCCACTAATTTGGCTTTACAGGTACAACACATTCCACCTTTGCAGGCAAAGGGTAGATCTGCACCTTGCTCAAGCGCTGCATCCAGAATAGTGGCATTGCTATTCAATGGGATTTCGATTTCTAATTGTCTTCCATCCAATAAAATACTGATCTGGCTTTTCACGGAACTTTTTTCTGCACTGGTTTTTGTTCCTGTTGTAGAGCTGCCGGCACCTGCATTGAAAAGTTCTGCGTGTAATTTTTTCTTATCCAATCCCTGTTCTTGCAAAAAATCCATGGCCGTATCAATCATTTCACGGGGGCCACATAAAAAGACATCATCGAGTTGTTGGTAAGGGATCAACTTGGCCAGTTCTGCTAATTTATTCTGATCAATTCTTCCAAAATTGAGTGAGCTGTCTGTTTTTTCACGACTCAATACATGGATCAGCTGAAATCGATTCATGTATTGATTTTTTAGGGCTTCCAGTTGTTCAAAGAAAATAATAGAATGACGGGTCCGATTACCATAGACGAGTGTAAAACTGCTGTTTAATTCAGTAGCAAGTGTTGTTTTGATAATCGAAAGCAGTGGGGTAATACCACTTCCTGCAGCGAGTGCCAAGTAGTTTTTTTGCTGCGCGGGGTTAAGCGGTGTATAAAATTTTCCAGTGGGAGGCATCACTTCCAGTGAATGTCCAGCTTGCAATTTCTCATTAGCAAAAGAAGAAAAAACTCCCCCTTTGATTTTTTTTATGGCAACCCGCAATTCATGATCCAGTGGGGAAGAACAAATTGAGTAATTACGACGAAGCTCCTGCCCATCGATGGTAGTCTTTAACACTAGATTTTGACCTTGCGTAAATTGAAAGCTTTCTTGTAGTGTATCGGGAATCTCAAAAAGCAGGGAAACACATTCGGCTGTTTCTTTTCGTACTTCTTTTATAATTAATCTATGAAAATGCAACGACATGCTTAATCGTTTTTGCGCAATCCGTCAATCAGAATGGTCAGCATATTATCCTCTAATTCACGTGCATTAATTTTTTTTCTGCTTCGATGCCAGCTTTCGATTCCTCCAATGGCATGCAACAAGATTAAAACAGCAGTGGGGGCATCAATACGGCGAATTTCTTTTTTTTCAATTCCTTGTTCGATCAGCGCTGCAAATCGTTTCCGGTAGGTACGACGCTGTGTTTGAAAATTGGATAAATAAGGCTCCTCCAAATGACGCCATTCCCGATCGGCAACAAATACCTGTTCGTAATTATCAATCATTTGTTGGATATGGAAACGAAGGATTTTTTCAATTTTGGCAATGGTATTCGCAGAACTGACCTCCACTTGATCCATATGTTCGTTGAACAGGTTGGCCATCTCAAAACAGATGGCTTCCAGAATTTCTTGCTTGGAGCGGATGTGGTTGTATAAACTGGCAGCTTCGATGCCAACCGCTTCAGCTAAATCACGCATTGAGGTGGCAGAAAAACCACGCTGGCGAAACATAGTGGCTGCTTTGAGCAGTATTAAACCCTTCTTGGATGCTTTCTTTCTAGGTGTTTTTGCCATTGGTAAACTGAGAGTGGAAAGGTAGTGAATTACTGGCTTTTTTTGATACGATGAATTAACCTAGGTTTGCGCCATGTCATTAATTACAGTAGGAACCATGGCCTTTGATGCCATTGAAACACCATTTGGAAAAACAGACCGGATTGTAGGGGGCTCTGCAACCTATGTAGCCTATTCGGCCAGTAATTTTATAAAGCCTGTGCAGCAGATTTCCATTATTGGAAATGATTTTCCTGCTGAGGAACTGGCTGATTTACGCGCGAGAGGCGTCCAACTCGATGGGGTGGAAGTGGTGCCTGATAAACCTTCCTTTTTTTGGAAGGGACGTTATCACGAAGACATGAATAGCCGTGATACCTTGGTTACTGATCTGAATGTGCTGGCTGATTTTGATCCAAAGGTTCCTGAATCCTACCAAGGTGCGGAATTTTTGATGCTTGGCAATCTATTACCCAAGTTGCAGTTAAATGTAATTCAGGAATTACGTACGCGTCCTCGTTTTATAGCCATGGACACCATGAATTTTTGGATGGAAACTGCCATGGCAGACTTAAAGATTGTGCTACGCTATGTTGATATGCTGATGGTAAATGATAGTGAAGCCCGTCAGCTTTCCGGACAATTTTCCCTGGTAAAAGCAGCAAAAAGTATAATGGAAATGGGTCCCAAATACCTTATTATTAAAAAGGGCGAACATGGGGCACTTCTATTTCATGGGGACCAGGTTTTTTATGCACCTGCATTACCGCTCGAGGATGTATTTGACCCAACAGGTGCCGGTGATACGTTTGCCGGTGGCTTTATGGGCTTTTTGGCAAAGACCGGTGATATCTCTTTTGAGAATATGAAGCGGGGTATTATTGCAGGTTCGGCACTGGCCAGTTTCTGTGTAGAAAAGTTTGGACCAACTCGTTTGAAAGAAGTAAATCAAGATGATATTAATGGACGTATCCGTATGTTCCAGGATCTGGTCAGTTTTGATATTGAATTATCCTGAGTTGATCTGACTTTACTCGCGCAGTTGTTTCCCTAATTACTTGCGTGCAAAAGAGTATCCGAATTTAAAGCCAATCCATACCGGCCAGAATCCATTTTCATTAAACTGAGGGGTAACGGCAACTCCCCACATGATTCCACCATTAGCAGGCTGTCTGCGATAGCCTAGTGTCATATGTCCATAAACAGAATTCTTAGCATCAATGCTTAAGCCGGCTACATCCACAGGATAAGGATCATAGCTTCCTCCAGGCCATCCCCAGTCAAATTTGTCTTCGTAGTGTAGAAAGGTGGCTCCAAATCCCATTTCAAAAAAGTGTTTATTGTCTTTTGTCAATAACCAGTTTACACCCAAAGGCAAAGTGAAAACTTTTTCATAAGCACTGGTAAATCCCCCAAGACCCGCTTTGAAACCGATCCCATCGGCTGATTTTTTTAAACGAGATTCATACATCGCATTAAATGCAACACCATTACCGCCTAGTTCAACATATATATTTTGACGAGGGGCCGTTTCTTGAAATTTACTAGGAGAGGATTGCGCCGAACTATTCGTAATGAAAAAAGTTCCTATCAGCGCAGCAAGTATTACAATTTTATTTTTCATAAAGTTGAATTTGATATAAAGACGAACGCAAGATAATATAAGCTGCATAAGTTTCGTAATGTACTTGTTAAACTTTCTTAAAACTATATGTTATGGTAACAGGGAGTCTGGTTGTTTTTGTTCGTCCTTTCAGATCGTACTGCTCAATGATAAATACGTACACCCCCGCCTCACATTGTTTGCCTGAGTCATGAGTGCCGTTCCAACTAAAGTAACCATTACTGGGCAATAGCGCACGGGGGACTAGTTTTTTTACTAATGTTCCTTTTGCATCCACTATTGAAACTGAAATCACTTGTCCGCTTTCCATATTCCCGTACAGTAAACTGCATTGATCCTCCCAACCGTCTAAATCGGGTGAAAATACTGTGGGTTTAATCTCAAAATTTCCCTGCACAGTCCCATTTAAAAATACTTGTGAATTTTTTTGTCCGGGTGTAGCAAATCCAACGGTGGAAGCGGCACTATGCCAGTTGCTACTATGTTGTGTAGCTGCATTTGCATTCAATCGCTCCAATGAAACGCCTTCTTTTTGTTGTAGTAATTCAAAATGCCATGATTCCTTATAGTAAAGTTCATCCAGGATTTCTCCCTGTGTATTCATAAGCACAATACGTCCTTCTTCGTTGGGCAGCGCTATAAAAGGATTTGTTTTTTGAAGGATTGCCGAAGCAGGAATCAGGTATTCTCTGTGTAAAGCATGGGTATCTCTTGAAAAGGCCATCTGTTCTCCGGGTAGTAGCGCAATCGGATCTACTGCTAACCTATAACTGCTACCGAGTTGCCCGCTACTATTTCGCATTGCAATTCGTAGGTCAGTGAGGGCAATTATTTTCTTTCCATTATTAAGACATTCTACAAACTCTTCACCACTTGAACGAGGATTGAAAAGAATTTCATTCAACACTACGGTTCCTTTTGTGGCAGGACTAGCCAAGCCTGTCTTTATCACAAACAGTCTTTGCTCTTTTATGCCGTTGCAGTTTGTCAACTCTTTTATGGTTAATTGAATAATACTGTCTGGTAGTAATGGTTGAGAAAGACTGATTATGGCCTCTGTATATTTTGGTGGTATTAATCGAATTGATTGCCAGGTAATGCCTGCCGATGTAATAATCCATTGACCTTTACTGATTGCAGTACTGTCCAATGGTTGGTTAAATACAACATGTAACGCGAATGCGTCTTTTACAAATGAATACTGTGGCTTTGTAGCTACCATTGCTATTGGGATGTTACTTGTTTGATTTTTTTGTCCCGGAGTTCCGCCTCCAGCGTGTTGACTGGCCTTCCAATTGTTTTGCTCCTGGCAAGGATTAGTAGAGTCAATCAGTTCCAAGGTCCAGCCTCCCTCCGCTTTCCACGGAAACTCATACCAGTCGGTTGAGTAACTAACAGCATGTACTGTTTTTCCAATTGGATCTCGAAGCGAAATGGTTTCTCCCTCGTTGCTCAGCGAAGGAAAACTAGATAACCCAACTGTTTTACCATATTTACTAAGTACTCCTTGCGCTACTGTGTTACATAGGATCAGCAAGCTATCCGGTGCAAGAAAATATATCGGCAAGGGACTGCTCACAGAGGAACCTGCTATAAATCGCCAATTCTGAAGGGCTATGATCTCTTTGGAATTATTCTTGATTTCAATCCATTCGTAAGCGGGCAATGCTACCGCCGGGGTAGGATCTGCCATGATCTCCTGGATGATTAATCGATGATGGGCTTGGGCTATTACCCTATTTTGACTAAGCAAAGCCATCCATAATGCAAGTAATGCGGTTACGTTTTTCATAACAGAAAAACTAACAGTCGTTCATTTATTTGTCAAGTCATAGGATTGTTTTTTTTCTTGGAATTCATCAGAAAAATTCAACAGCGTATTACATTCGCAATTCAAATTAAATAGAGATGAAAGTTGCCGTCGTGGGTGCTACCGGATTAGTGGGTACTAAAATGATTCAGGTTTTACAGGAAAGAAAGTTTCCTGTAACAGAATTAATTCCTGTTGCCTCTGAAAAATCAGTAGGGAAAGAAATTGAGTTTGCTGGCAAAAAATATAAAGTGGTGGGTATGCAAACTGCAATTGATATGCAACCAGCCGTTGCTTTATTCTCTGCAGGCGGTACTACTTCATTGGAGTGGGCGCCAAAATTTGCAGCAGCGGGCATAACCGTTATCGATAATTCTTCTGCTTGGCGAATGGATCCTGATAAACCCTTGGTGGTTCCTGAGATCAATGCAAGTGTTTTGACGGCAGCCGATAAAATTATTGCTAATCCCAATTGCTCTACCATTCAAATGGTAGTAGCCTTAAATCCTTTGCACAAGCGGTATAAAATTGCACGTATTGTAGTGAGCACCTATCAAAGTGTTACCGGTACCGGTGTAAAAGCAGTGGATCAATTACAGGGCGAACGTCGTAAAGCATTTGGAGAAAACACTGCTTATCCAATGGCGTATAAGTATCCGATTGATTTGAATGTGATTCCTCAAATTGATGTGTTCCTGGATAATGGCTACACCAAGGAGGAAATGAAAATGGTGAAGGAGACTTGTAAGATCATGCGCGATGATTCCATTCGTGTTACAGCTACGACTGTTCGTATACCGGTCATGGGAGGACATAGTGAGAGCGTGAATGTAGAATTTGAAAAAGAATTTGAGTTGACAGAAGTCAAACAAATTTTGCAAGCAGCACCT
>CAINBK010000216.1:0-3311 GCA_903846615.1 uncultured Bacteroidota bacterium | reverse complement strand
TTGATAAATTTAGTTTACAAAAAACGGCACCTTATTTAGCGAACTCTGTGGATGTGATAGCAGTAGGGAATTTGCCCAATGAACTGCCTAGGGATGCCAGCCGTTATTTTGGAGAGCAATTAATCAAGTTTATACTGGAGGATTTACTTCTGAAAGGAAACTCTCCAATGCTTGATCGTGCTACTCTTCTCAAACATGGGAAGCTCACGGCCCCCTTTGAGTATATGCGTGATTATGCAGGCATTGCATAATTCTTTGTCACAGGTATAAGTAATAATCTTTCAGTAATAGGTGGACTTCTGAGCTGTATCCCATGGAATCTCCCTGAATAACAAGCGAAGTATTCTCAATTATAGTTTTATTTAGTTCGTTCTTTTTTTTGCACTCAATGAAAATTCTTGAAATGCTTTTATTATCGCTAGACTTTACACTACAGCAAGCCGTTATAGTAAAGCCTATAAAATCGCAGGTAGATTCTAAATCATTTTTACGATGAGCTGGTAAAATCAAATAGAGGTAACCTGTTGCTTTAAGTTTTTTAAAACAGGCATTCAGCAATTCAGCCAAGGTTAAACTTTTATCATGGAATGCTTGATTTTTAGCTGTTGAATTAGCTGGTAAATCGCCTTCAAAAAAAGGGGGATTACTGATGACCACATCGTAACTCTCTTTGTCTTCCTGTTGTTTAATATCCCCTTGAATTAAACTAATTCTTACCCCCCACAGGGAGTTATTAAAATTCTCTCTTGCCTGCTTTGCAGCTGCTTCTTCAATCTCAATTGCGGTGATCAATCCACTTTTCAATTGTTGGGCGACCATTAATGAAAGAAGCCCAGTTCCTGTTCCAATGTCGAGTATACGTGCTGATGAAAATTTTTGTTCTAGCATTCGCTGAACAGCCCAAGCGCCAAATACGCAGGCATCTGTACTTACTTTCATAGCACATCGATCCTGTTTTATGGTAAACTGCTTAAAGGTGAATGTGGTATTTCCCATTTTACCAATTAGCTCGAGCGGTCGATGGGTCTGAAATATTGCTCCTTTGATTAGCGATATATTTATAATATGCTGTGATGGCAATCATACCGGCATTATCTGTACAATATTCGAAAGCAGGGATATGTGCTTGCCAACCTTTTTGAGATGCTATTGATAAAAATTCCTTTCGCAAGCCCTTATTGGCAGAAACGCCACCTGCAAGACAAACGGTTTGAATTCCTGTTTGTATAACTGCTTGTTCTAGTTTATCTAGTAAAATGGAAATAATGCGTTGCTGAATCGACGCGCAAATATCAGGTAGGTTTTCTGAAATGAATTTCTCTTTTTCAGTAGGGGAAACCTGGTGTTCTTGTTTGTAAGATACAGATTGGCCTGCCTGCTGAAGAAAGTAAAGTATAGATGTTTTAAGTCCGCTAAAACTAAAATCAAGCCCAGGAATAGATGGTTTTGGAAATTTAAAGCGATTCCCATTGCCTAATTGTGCGTGTTGATCAATTAGTGGACCTCCCGGATAGGGTAGTCCCAAAAGTTTTGCAGATTTATCAAAAGCTTCACCCGCTGCATCATCAATTGTTTCGCCAATAACTTGCATGGATAGTGGTGAATCACAGCGTACAATTTGCGTATGCCCTCCACTTACAGTCAGACATAGAAAGGGGAAGGATATTTTATTATCCCCAATTAGGTTGGCAAGTACATGTGCCTGCATATGATGTACACCAATTAAAGGAATTTGTTGTGTCAGTGCCAGCGATTTGGCAAATTGTCCTCCCACTAGTAGCGATCCAATTAATCCAGGGCTTTGCGTATATCCCACTGCATTAATCGCTGCTATTGTCACTCCAGCTTTTTTTAAAGCGGAATCAACAACAGGTACAATTTGTTGCATGTGTGCTCGAGATGCCAGTTCAGGTACAACTCCGCCATATTGTTCATGTACTTTTTGGCCAGCAATAATATTAGATACAATCTGGCCGTCCACGCAAACTGCAGCAGCAGTTTCGTCACAAGAGGATTCAATGGCTAGGATTCGCACAGACATGACTGCAAAATTAGGGAAGTCCTGCTGCCTGGATTATTTACTTCGAATGGCAACCACTGGGTCCATACGGGCTGCTTGTCTTGCTGGCACAAATCCAGCAATTACTCCAACTAATATGCAGATACCAATAGCCAGAAACATGTTAGCAGTAGAAATGAAAACTGGAAAATTTAAAGCTTTTGTCAATACTTGCGTAAGCAGAAAAACCAGTGTTAAGCCAATCAGACCTCCGATGATACAAAGAAAAGAAGACTCTAGTAGGAACTCTGTAAGTATAATATGGCTTTTTGCACCAATGGCTTTTTTTAGTCCAATCTGGCTCGTTCTCTCCCGTACCGTTACAAACATAATATTAGCAACTCCGAACATGCCTACAATAAGTGATAGCGTAGCAATGGCCCATCCTCCAATGTTGACATTTACAAATATGTCTCCAATTACCTTACTGAAGTCGTTAATGTCATTCAATGCAAAATTATCCTCTTGTGTAGGGGATAGTTTTCTAATTGCACGCATGGTTCCTGCTAATTCATCTTTTACTGCCTTGCTGCTCAAGGTTGGCTTTCCCTGCACCATGATAAGTGGATCCGCTCTCAATTCATTCATGATGGTCCGTCCAAAGCGATAGGGTACAAAAAGGCTATTGTCAAATTGCCAACCTCCATCACCCAGCATACTCTTGCCCTGTTTTCTAATTACACCGATTACTAAAACTTTTTTTCCTCTTACTTCTACAAACTTGTCCTCTGCTAGCTCGGGTTTCCCAAAAAGTTTCTCAGCCGCTTCATATCCAATTAGTCCAACATTGGCCGCATTATCAAACTCTCTTTCTAAAAATGAACGACCATGGGCAATTTCAATAACTTGGATTTTTTCGAAATCCTGATTTATCCCATGGATAGAAGCGCCGCTCAGTTGGTTTCCTGCAAATTCTATAGGATCATTTATTTGAATATGAAACGCTACATATTGAGCTGCAGGTGTCCTTTCTCTGATTTCCTCTGCCTCTACAAAACGAGGGGAGGGCCTTTTTACAAATTTCCACCAGGGGTAATCGGGGCCGCCTCCGCTGTACTCCCACTTATCGATATAGATCGTATTGTTACCTAGCGATTTTATCTCATTCTGTATGTTTTGCTCCAGACTATTTACCGTAGCTAATACGCCTATGATGCAAAATATTCCTATCGTTATCCCAAATAGAGAAAGGAATGTTCTGAGTTTGTTTTTCCATAGCTCCTGCACAGCCATTTTAAAGCTGCTGGTAATT
>CAINBK010000215.1:0-2547 GCA_903846615.1 uncultured Bacteroidota bacterium | reverse complement strand
GTCATTCCATAGACAATTGGTACGGGTTGCATACCAATAAATGATCGGTAGGTTGGGTCTAGTACGGGTCCATCTACATAAAATCCATTGGGGTTTGGTCTGTCTAGTATCACCAGCGGTTTATTGAATCGCATAGCTGATTCCATATAGGCCTCAAGAGAGGAAATAAATGTATAAAATCGGACTCCCACATCCTGGATATCAAAAACTAGGATGTCTACTTCTTCCAAATCCTTCTTTTCAGGTCCGCGTTTAGCTCCGTATAGAGAAACAACAGGAATGCCGGTCTCTTTATCAATATAGTCGCCGACTTTTTCTCCCGCATCTGCTGTACCTCTGAATCCATGTTCTGGTCCAAAAATCACTCGGATATCTACCCCTAAGCTGAGTAAGGTATCAATTAGATGTTTTTTGCCTACCATCGAAGTTTGGTTAGCGAAAATGCCAACTCGTTTTTCTTTCAAAAATGGGACATAACTATTAATCTGCTGTGCCCCAGATTCAATCTGCCATTCAGTGGAATTTCTCTTAGCGGTAATTGCTTTTTGTGTAAAGCCAACATGGCTGCATAAAAAAGCCAGTGTCAGAAATATAGTAGTACGCATGCGTTTTATTTAATCAACCTCAAAGTACATAAATCTGGTTTGAAAAAGGTGTCTTACTCCCTCAATTCCGTTACCTTGCATCGTAAAATAAATTATATGGCAGCAGTAAAGGCGGGCGATAAAGTAAAAGTGCATTACCACGGAAAATTGACCAACGGGGAAACCTTTGATTCTTCTGAAGGCAGGGAGCCACTTCAGTTTGAGGTGGGTAGCGGAGCTGTGATCAAGGGGTTTGATGATGGTGTGACTGGAATGCAGGTTGGCGAAAAGAAAACTATTCAAATTCCTTTTTTGGAGGCGTATGGTCCTCATAGTGCTGAAATGGTTATTGAGATGCCTAAGGACAGATTTCCAGCTGATATGACCATTTCAATTGGTATGCCATTGCATATGAGTGATGGACAAGGCCGTAATTTTCAAGTTACCGTTATTGAAATTTTAGAGGGTGCTGTAAAATTGGATGCGAACCATCCCTTGGCTGGTAAAGATTTAGTATTTGATTTAGAGTTGGTAGATATCGAGGGAGCAAGTCCTCTGATTATCATGCCTTAATTTTTTATAGGATTACGCGTGTTTCAATCTTATTCCTTTACAGCGGCGGAGCGTTTTTTGCGGTATGTGCAAATAGATACGCAAAGTGATCCGCATGCCTCAAGTTTTCCCAGTAATACAAAGCAGCTTGATTTATCTAGATTATTGGTGCAAGAGTTGCAAGCGATGGGTGTTGCTGATGCAGCTATGGATGAATGGGGATATGTTATGGCCACAATACCTGCTACCAGCCCAAAGAATTTTCCTGTAATTTGTTTTTGTGCTCATGTGGATACGGCACCTGATTGCCCCGGTGCGAATGTCAAGCCTATTGTACACCGTAATTATCAAGGTCAGGATTTAATCTTGCCGGATGATCCATCACAGGTTATTCGGATGTCTGACTATCCTTATTTAGCAGAAAAATTGGGAGAAGATATTATCACGGCATCGGGTACCACTTTATTGGGTGCTGATGACAAAGCAGGTGTTGCTATTATCATGGATTTTGCAAACTTTTTAATTGCAAGCCCCTCTATTGAGCATGGCCCTGTTCGTCTGTTATTTACTCCTGACGAAGAAGTAGGAAGAGGGACTGAGAAATTAGATTTAAAAAAACTGGGTGCAGATTTTGGGTATACGCTTGATGGTGGGGATCTGGGATCCCTGGAGGATGAAACCTTTAGCGCCAATGCTGTAAGAATTACATTTCACGGAATTATTGCCCATCCTGGAATGGCAAAGGGTAAATTGGTCAATGCATTAAAACTGGCCAGTTCATTTTTGGAAAGTTTGCCCAAGGATACTCTTTCTCCAGAGACTACAGCGGGCAGAGAAGGATTTGTTCATCCAACTGAAGTAAAGGGGATAGCAGACCAGTGTGTGGTAGAGTTTTTAATCCGAGATTTTCAAACAGCTGAACTTGCTTCCAAACAACAATTGTTAAAGGAGTTGGCTCAGCAAGTTTGTGATGCTCATCCAGGAACTCGATTTTCAATGGAAGTGAAAGAGCAGTACCGTAACATGAAAGAAATTCTAGATCGTCATCCACATGTTGTCGAGTTAGCTAGAAAAGCCATGGAAATTACTGGTGTCAAAGTAAAAACGGAATGTGTACGTGGCGGAACAGATGGCTCTCGTCTTTCCTTTATGGGGTTGCCCTGTCCAAATATATTCGCGGGTGAGCAAGCCGTGCACTCGCGTCATGAGTTTGTTTGTGTGCAGGATATGCAAAAATCTGTAGAGACCTTAGTACATTTGGTGACTATAGCTGCAGCGCAATAAAGCGTTGTATAAAATTCAACACTATGCAATTTTTTAGTTGGTTGTGGGAAAATTGGTATGTTCTTGTTCTTTTGATTGCATTCTTCTCCGGGTTATTTACCGTTAATCAGGGGTATATAGGGGTGAT
>CAINBK010000214.1:0-10527 GCA_903846615.1 uncultured Bacteroidota bacterium | reverse complement strand
TCGTATGAATAGGGTAGCAGGAATCGTAAAGGCTGTAAAGCAGTTTTATCCCACTTTGCAATTGGAGACGCCACCGATCGATAAGGTTTGGTATGGTTATCGCCCCTGTTCCGCTGATGGACTTCCTTATATTGGAAGAGTGCCATCAATTTCAAATCTAACCATTGCAACTGGACATGCCATGTTAGGACTCAGTTTAGGTGCTGGTACGGGTAAGCTGGTCCGCGAAATCGTGGATGGATTACCTCCTTCTATTGATTTAAAACCTTTTGCGGTGGATCGTTTCTGAACACTTCTTACTTTTATCATAGATGACAAGTACAAGCAAATATATTTCCTATCGTGAAACAGGATCTTTTAGTCCGCTGGTCTTGGATTATGTTGAAAAGAATCCCTTGTTATACTCGCTACCGCTGCTTACTCCTGATTTATCAGGCTTGAAAAAAGCAATGGAGCAACGGGAGCAATTTGCTACCAACCGTACCGTGCTGGTTTCCCATCTCAGAAAACAATATGAAGGAATGGCTGTTGATCAACGTGTCAGTGAGAATATAGAACGGTTGTTGCTTACGTCCACTTTCACCGTTACCACAGCACATCAGAATAACCTTTTTACTGGGCCACTTTATTTTTTTTATAAAATTCTGCATGCCATTCGGTTGGCTAACTATTGTAAAGAACAATTTCCTGATCAGAATTTTGTGCCTGTTTATTATATTGGAAGTGAGGACGCAGATATTGATGAACTGAATCATATTCATGTTGGGGCATCTACACATCGATGGAATACAAGTCAGCAAGGTGCAGTGGGCCGGATGAAAGTTGATCAGGATCTGCTGTCCCTACTACAACAAGTAGAGGGTGAGTGGGGCGTGTTGCCGCATGGAAAAGAGTGGGTTGATCTCCTTAAAGAAGCTTATCAAGAGAATGACACCATGGCCCAGGCAACCTTTCGATTGGTAAATAAATTATTAGGAAGATTTGGTGTAGTTGTGTTGGATGCAGATGCAACAGCTTTAAAAGAACTCTTAAAACCTGTTTGCTCTTTTGACCTGGAAGCTGGTCAAACGGAAGCAGTGCTCAATCCGACATTCAATCAAATGAAAGAGTGGGGGTATTCATTGCAGGCGTTTGTTCGTCCCGTAAATCTCTTTTATTTAAAAGAAGGGTTACGCCAACGCATTGAAAAAAAAGAGGACAACTGGCATGTGGTGGGTACTATGGAACAATTTAATAAGCAGCAGCTCAAACAAGAATTAGATCATCATCCTGATCGGTTTAGCCCCAATGTTATATTACGCGGACTCTATCAGTCTCTTCTCCTGCCTGATATTGCATTTATAGGGGGAGGCAGTGAGGTAGCTTACTGGATTCCACTACTTCCACTGTTTCAGAAAATGGGTATCCCCTTTCCTGTTTTAGTTTTACGAAACTCGTTTTTACTAGTTTCGGCTGAACAGTCTTCTAAGTTGAACAAGTTAGGCTTAGTTGCTGAGCAGTTATTTCAACCTCTGGGTGAACTGGTTAAAACATTTTATTCCCATGCTGATCAACAAAATAGTTCTCTGTCTGATGAATTAGCCTTGATGCAGGATTTTTATAGCAAATTGTCGCAAAAAGCTGCTACAGTTGATTTTACACTTAAAGGCCATACTGAGTCGTTAGCAAAAAAGGCGGCGCATTTGTTAGTTGGTTTGGAGAAAAAAATGGCGAGTGCTACAAAACGGAAATACACAGATGCTGAAAAGCAAATGCAAGTATTGAAAGATTCTTTATTTCCTGCAGGACATCTCCAGGAACGATATGAAAATATGGGGGTATACTATGCACGTTATGGAGATCAGCTTTTTGATCACCTCATTGAAGCTTCCAACCCGCTGGAAGCTAGATTTACCATCCTTACGGTAAACTAGTCAAAGGAGTTTTTCCAGCCTTCTTCTTTTAGTCTATTGACCTTGCTGACTACTTCATCCTCCATTCCTTTTTTATAGTCTGCTAATTTGTTAGAAAGATTATCATCGGCTGTGCTGAGGATTGCAGCGGCTAAGATTCCTGCATTTTTTGAAGCGTTTAATGCAACAGTTGCAACGGGTACTCCATTTGGCATTTGCAAAATGGAGAGAACAGAATCCCATCCGTCAATCGAGTTGGAAGATTTTATGGGAACTCCAATCACAGGTAGTGTGGTAATAGCTGCAACCATTCCAGGTAGGTGGGCGGCTCCTCCGGCTCCAGCAATAATTACTTTTAATCCTCTTTCTTTAGCTTTTCTAGCATATTCCATCATACGTTCGGGTGTACGATGTGCAGAGACAACGGTTAGTTCGTAGGAAATGCCAAATTGGTTCAACATATCCGCTGCGCCTTGCATTGTAGGCAAATCACTATCGCTTCCCATGATTATTCCTACCTGTGGTGATTTCATAACTGCAATTTGCTTGCAAAGAAAAGACAATTTTTCCAGAGACTCCTGAATCAGAGCAATTCGCCTTTCAAGCGAAGCAATTCAGTCTCCGCTTGTTTTGCCTGGAAACGGGCGCGAATCAGTCTTGTAAAAGCATCTTGTAAACTCTTTTGCGCCTCTTTCAATTGGATTAGGGTGGTAGAATTCAAACGATAGACGTTAAATACAATTTGAACATTTTCACGGGCTAGTACAATATTTTCTTCCTCGAGACGCAATAATTGTTGTGCGGCTTGATATTGATTATAAGCCTGGATCAAAGCCAAGTTAATTTGTAGTTTTTGGTTGTCTAGAACCAGTTGTTCTCTTTTAAGATTTAGGGTTGCATTTTGAATATTCCGACGGACAGTGCCATTATTAGAAAGAGGGATACTGGCTGTTAACCCATAATTAAATCCTTTATTTCTGCTAAACAATGGTTGGAATGGATTGACGACCGCTTTGTTGTCAAGTGAATTAAAATTATAGGTTGAATTAAAATTAATAGTTGGCCATCGTTCTGCTTTTTGTTCTTTCAGTGTGTATTGTGCAATTGCTATATTCTTTTGTGCCACCAATAATTGCGGATTATTTTTTTCAAGTTGTTGTTGAAGCTCCAATAGCGATAGAGTAGGCTTAAACGGTATTGAATCGGTTACGTCAAATTCATAGGTAGTAGACTGACCCATTAATGTGTTTAAATCATTTTTAAGTTGCTGTAGTGTAAACGCTTGTTCAAGCTGTGCCGCTTTTTGTGCATTCAGGTCTACTTTGCTTTGTAATAGGTCTGGTTTTGTGCCTGCGCCAATTGATAATTTATAATCTGCGAGTTTAACTCTCTCCTGGTTAATCTGTATTTGTTCTTCAATGGCTATTATCTGTTGTTTTTGCTGTACAATTCCATAATAACTATTGCTGGCTTGTGCAATAGTATTCAATAAACTATTACGGAGATTCAATGTTCCCAATTGTTGTAGTGCCGCAGCTCTTTCGCGCGTTGCATATACGCGAAGTCCATTAAAAATTGGCCAGTTTAATGCTAGCGCAGCACTTGTATTATCGGATTGAATACCTTTTCTTTCTCGGATCGCTCCGTCATTAAATTTCTGATATTGATCATTATTGTTAAAGACTAAACCTGTACTAGCGTTTACTCTTGGTAAATAGGCTTCCTTGTTAAAAGATTTTTCAATGGCCAAGGCAGCGGAGTCATTTCTAGCAATACGAATTCCATAATTGTTTGCTAAAACTTGCTCTAATACATCTTCTAACCGTAGTAATGGTAATTTATTTGTCGCTTTAGTTTGATTAGTTGTTTGTGCCTGGCAAATACCAGTGAAAAAAATTAAAAATATGAGTGCGTATTTGTTCATCCTAAATAATTAAGTGGGGCTGACGATTGATTCAATTTCACTTTTCTTTTTTGGTCGGGAGAGAAAGGTATACATGGCCGGAATTACAAAGAGCGTTAAAATCAGAGAAAATACAATTCCTCCAACAATGACAACTCCCAGGGGTATTCTGCTTGTAGCAGCTGCTCCAAGCGATAAGGCAAGGGGTAGGGCTCCTAACGCCATGGCTAAACTGGTCATTAAAATGGGTCTTAATCTTTGCCCAGCTGCATAAATGACCGCATCCTGTTTGGCGAGACCTTTCAATTGGTGCTGGTTAGCAAATTCAACTATTAATATTCCATTTTTTGTAACTAGCCCAATTAGCATAATCATCCCAATCTGGGAAAAAATATTGAGTGTGTGATCAAATATCCATAATGATAAAACAGCCCCCGCTATGGCAAGCGGAACGGTGAACATGATAATGAGCGGATCTATGAAACTTTCAAATTGTGCGGCTAAAATCAAGAATATCAAAACAAGCGCCAGAACGAATGCATACAAGGTGTTGCTACTGCTTTCCTTAAAATCTCTGGATGTTCCTGTTAATGCACTTGCATAGGTGTCGTCCAGTACTTTTTCTGCAATGCTTTCCATTTCTTTGATACCATCACCAATAGTGAATCCAGGTTGCAAGCTCGCTGAAATGGTGGCAGATTTGAATCGATTGAAATGGTAAATTGATGGAGGGCTGTTGGTTTCCTCTGTTTTGATCAGATTATCCATGCTAATTAATTCGCCCCGATTATTTCGTACAAATAAAAGTCGAAGATCTCCTGGGTCATCTCGCTCCGCCCGGCTCACTTGACCTATTACACTATATTGTTTGCCATCTTTAGTGAAGTAGCCCATCCTCCTATTGCTGTAGGCCAGTTGTAGCGTTTGAGAAACATCAGCTACACTGATACCTAAGGAGGCGGCTTTGAGTCGATCAATTTCCACCCTAATTTCCGGTCTGTTAAATTTTAAATCAACATCCGGATTTTGTAAAATCTTACTATTGCGAGCCTCCTCCAACAGCAAGGGTAGCACTTTTGTTAATTTCTCGAAATTATTGTGCTGAATGACAAATGCAACGGGCTGACCTCCTCGTCGATTAACTGAAATTGTTTGTTCCTCTATGACAACACCTCTGCCTTCATTAAATTTTCCTAAATTCTTGCTGACTGTTTTTGCAATAGCAGATTGACTTAAAATTCGATCTGCCGGATCATTTAGCATCACGCGAACATATCCAGTATTGGAATTACCCGTCCCCATAAATCCAGGAGCAGTTAAGCTAAAAACCATTCTGCGATCAGGAACAGAGTCTATTACCAAATCCGTTACATCGGCTACATAGCGGTCCATGGCATCAAATGCTGTTCCTTCAGGAGCGGTTAGTTGAATACGAAATTGACTACGATCTTCTAAGGGAGCTAATTCAGACTGTAAGGTTGACCCTATAAAATAAATTGCTCCCATACATAAAAAGATAATCAACAACGCTATCCATTTTACACGCATGAAACCCATGAGTAGTCGTTGGTACCCGGCTTCCATACCTCGAAAAAAGGGTTCAGTCCAAATATAAAAACGTGAATGCTTAGAGGGGTTTTTACTTGTTAACTTAACATTTAAAACTGGGGTAAGGGTTAGTGATACAAAGGCAGAAATCAGCACGGCTCCTGATACTACCACGCCAAATTCCCGGAATAATCGACCTACAAAACCCTCTAAGAAAATGATTGGAAGAAAAACGACGGCCAGCGTAATTGAAGTGGCGATGACTGCAAAGTAAATTTCTTTGGAACCTTCTAACGCGGCCTGCCACTTATTCATTCCTTTTTCTATACGCTTATAAATATTTTCAGTCACTACAATTCCATCGTCTACAACCAGTCCTGTAGCCAGTACTATTGCAAGTAGTGAGAGAACATTGATGGTAAATCCCATTAGGTACATAATGAAAAAAGCCCCAACCAGCGATACGGGAATATCGATGAGTGGACGAAGTGCAATAATCCAATCTCTAAAAAATGCATAGATAATCATAACAACCAGTAGGAAAGAAATCATTAGTGTTTCTCGTACTTCTAAAATTGATTTCTTGATAAACCGGGTTTGATCCATGCCCACATTCAGCTTAATATCATCGGGCACATCTTTTTTGATTTGTTCCAGTCTTTTATAAAACTCATCTGCAATAGCAACGTAGTTGGACCCTGGCTGTGGGATCAGCGCAATTGATATCATGGGTATCCCATTTCCGCGAAGAAGCGTCTCCTCGTTTTCTGGCCCAAGGGTGGCTTCACCTACATCGCTCAAGCGGATTTCATTCCCCTCACTTGTTTTTATTATTAAGTTGTTGAAGTCTTCCTCCGACTCTAATCTGCCAAAAGTTCTAACGGATAGTTCTATGGCGCTACCGTATATTTTTCCAGAGGGGAGCTCTGTATTTTCTCTTGTTAATGCAGCTTGAACATCATTGACAGTAATAGAACGTGCTGTCATCTTGTTGGGATCTAGCCAAATTCGCATCGAGTACCTTTTCTCCCCCCATATTTGTACGCCACTCACACCGGGGATCGTTTGTAGCCGCTCCACAAGAACGTTAGTTGCAAACTCAGTGATCTGAAGTGGATTTCTAATCTCACTTTGTACAGTCATTGATATGATGGACTCCGAACTAGCATCTGCTTTTGATACAACGGGAGGGGAGTCCAAGTCTGAGGGTAGAGAACGAGCTGTTTGAGATACTTTGTCTCTTACATCATTTGCTGCTTCTTCCAGGTTAATTCCTAATTCAAACTCCACATTAATATTGCTGGTACCATTGCTACTTGAGGAAGTGATATTTCGAATTCCGGCAATTCCATTGATAGCTTTCTCCAGTGGCTCTGTAATTTGTGTTTCAACTATATCAGGATTGGCTCCGGGGTAGGAGGTTCTTACGCTGATATTAGGAGGGTCAATCGCGGGATAATCTCTTACACCCAAAAATTGAAAACCTATTATGCCAAATAGAACAATTAAAATGTTCATGACAATGGCCAGCACAGGCCTGCGCAGACTGAGCTCGGCAATATTCATGGCTTTGGATTCAGGATTTTTTGAATAGTAAGTTTGCTATCGGGACGCAAACTCATCAAACCAGTTACCAGGACTGTATCTCCAATAGAAACCCCATCAATAATTTGAATTTTGTCTGCATTTCTCACACCCGTGGTTACATCTTGAAATACTGCTGTTCCTCCTTTAAATAGGATCACTTTTTTACCTCTTGCTTGTGGGAGTATCGCTTGTGCAGGAATCATTCTTGCTGCAGGATCTGGATCAAAGCTGATTCGAATTTTTGCAAAACTACCTGGAAGAACTTGTGATGGGGCGGTAGTGAGTTGAGCGCGTACTAATAAACTGCGGCTGTTTTCTACAATCGACGGAGCGATAGCGGTAATCCGAGCAGCTAAGTTTTTAGTGTTACCAGCTGTAAGAAGCGAAACGGGCTGACCTACATGAATTCGTTCTACATATTTTTCTGGTACCGAGAAATCAACTTTTAAAATTGTAGTTTGATTAATTAAGGTGATAATGTTAGCAGGAGTAACATATGCGCCAATGCTAATATTTTTTAATCCAATTTGCCCACTGAATGGAGCTCGGATTTCAGTTTTATCAAGACTGGTTTTGATAATGCCAATATCCGCTCTAAGATTATTAACCTGAAGTAAGCTTATGTCGTAATCTTGTTGGCTGATACCTTGAACCTTTAGTAATTGGGCCTGTCTCTCTTCAGTTTTTTGTGCCAACTGTAATTGCACTTCCAACTTCTTGAGCTGTGCAGTTAAATCTCCGTCATATAGTTTAGCCAGTAAGGTTCCTTTTTCTACAATCTTACCCTCAGGCAGATTTAAGGAAACAATTCGCCCTGCCGTTTCTGGGTGTACCTCGACCGTCTCATTGGCAACGACCGAACCAGGTACTTCAATGGCCTCTGCAAAGGATTCTGCCCTCACAATGTAAACTTGTACAGCTACTGATTTATTTTTATCTAGGGCTCCCTTTTCATTGCTTTTGCTTTTTTTATCTGATTGAGTGCAGGCAAAAAGAAGGATCGCTAAAATAAGGAGGTTGGCTAAGTTGCGTAGTCTCATATGCATTTGGGGTTAAGGCGGAAGATGCTGGCCTCAATTTTTTAGACGATTTTAGGAGTATTTTCTTTTGCTTCGCTTATACAACGAATTGTATTTTTTAAATAGTGGGCAGTTTCCATCGCTTTCTCAGGGATGATGCCCAAACAAGTGATATGCCCCATTTTTCGACCGGGTTTGGTTGTTTCTTTCCCATACCAGTGAATAAAGGTCTCTTTTGTTGTAATGGAATTGGTTCCTTCAAGCTTGGCTACTCCAGTATATCCCGGTGCTCCGATTATGTTTACCATGATGGAAGGTTGTAGTACATCGGTAGAGCCAAGTTTTTCATTCAGTAAAATCTGCCATAACATCTCAAATTGAGAAGTAACCAATGCTTCGATACTGTGATGTCCACTATTATGCACTCGGGGAGCTGTTTCATTTACCCAAACCCTGTCTGATTTATCAATAAACAATTCAACCGCAAATAGACCAGGTGACTGAAAGGATCTTACCAGATTGATAGCAATTTGGATGGCCTCCTTTTGTAAGGCTGGCGATATGCGTGCAGGACAAGTCTGAAAGTCAAGTAGATTAAGGGTAGGATCAAATACCATTTCCACGGGAGGAAAAACAACAATATTGTTAGTTTGATCAACTGCAACTTGTACCGCTATTTCCTGTTTGATCGGAGTCATTTTTTCCAAGACTGCAGGTCTGTCAAATCCTTTTGATAGATCCTCCTTACTATACAACAGTTCTACACCTTTCCCATCATATCCCCCAACACCCACTTTATGAACGGCTGGTAAAAAGTCTACATGCTTAGCTAGTTCTTCCTTAGAATCAGTAACATGAAAAGCAGGAGAGGGGATTGCGTGCTGCCTGTAAAATTCTTTCTGTGTAATTTTATTTTTGATCATTTTCAGCACAGCAGGTTTGGGAATTACAGTGATTCCTTCTTCCTCAAGTTTTTCTAACGCTTCCACACAAACCTGCTCAATCTCAATCGTGATACAATCCAGATTTTTACCAAACCTATAGACTGTGTCAAAATCGTTTATATCGCCTAATGTAAAGTAATTGCAAAGCGTACGGGCCGGGCAGTTTTCCTGATTTTCGAGTATATGGGTTTCTACTTTGAATTTTGTGGCAGCTTCCAGTAACATGCGTCCTAACTGTCCCCCGCCAAGTATCCCGACTTTGGTCATCCAACAAAGATAGCTGAGCGGATAAAATAATTTACTTTTGCTTTATGAAAACAACGCTTGCTAACTCCTTGAACCCCGCTCAGACAGCAGATTTTCTGCCTTTGGAGGGAACGGATTATGTTGAGTTCTATGTAGGTAATGCCAAACAAGCAGCTCATTTCTATATGAGTGCCTTTGGATTTCAGGCATTGGCTTATGCCGGGCCTGAGACGGGTGTTCGTGATCGTGCCAGTTATGCAGTTCGACAGCATAAATTAACTTTTGTACTAACTACTCCCTTGCGGGGAGAAAATCCAATTGCGGATCATATCTATAAACATGGGGATGGAGTAAAAGCGCTTTCGCTTCGAGTACAGGATGCAACTCGAGCTTGGGAGGAAACTACCAAGCGAGGCGCCCGATCCTATATGGAACCACAGCGTATGGAGGATAAAGATGGTGAGGTAGTAATTAGCGGTATTCATACGTACGGGGATACGGTCCATCTTTTTATTGAGCGAAAAAATTATGGGGGAGTATTTTTGCCAGGATATCGTGCTTGGTCAAATCCGCATTTTCAACCAACAGACTGCGGGCTATTATATGTGGATCATTGTGTGGGTAATGTTGGCTGGAATCAAATGAACAAGTGGGTTACATTTTACGAGGAGGTACTTGGCTTCAAGAATATATTGTCTTTTGATGACGAAGATATTTCTACAGAATACTCCGCCTTAATGAGCAAGGTAATGAGTAGTGGTAATGGGTATGTTAAGTTTCCCATTAATGAACCTGCGGAAGGCAAGAAAAAAAGTCAAATTGAGGAGTATCTTGAATTTTATAATGGAGAGGGTTGTCAACACGTTGCGATGGCTACCAACGATATCGTGCACACCGTTACCGAATTGAAAAAGCGGGGTGTTGAATTCTTGCAGGTTCCCACTTCCTATTATGATACATTGCTTGATCGCGTTGGGTCCATCGATGAGGATCTCACACCTTTAAAGGAGTTAGGGATTCTTGTTGATCGTGATAATGAGGGATATTTGCTTCAACTCTTTACTAAGCCTGTGGAGGATCGACCTACACTTTTCTTTGAAATTATACAGCGTAAAGGAGCTACCAGCTTTGGTAAGGGTAATTTCAAGGCATTATTTGAGGCCATTGAAAGGGAGCAGGAATCAAGAGGAAACCTCTAGTTGATTCCCATAACTCACTTTCTCAACCGGTATTCCCTTCGTACATTCGTATCATGCAACGCTGCAAGTTTTTGCTGCTTTTGTTTTTTTTCAGTACTGTAAACGGCTGGGCGCAACCTGGCAATAGTCTCGGCGCAGGACCTTCTGCATCTTATCTTTCTTTTGTTGATTACCAACGCGGATTTCCAC
>CAINBK010000213.1:0-3123 GCA_903846615.1 uncultured Bacteroidota bacterium | reverse complement strand
TGCGCAGCTTGTAATAATTTATGATTCACCGCTTCACGAATTTCATTGAAATCCGAGATAGGTATAGCAGCGGTATAATATTCAATATCCACAACCACCCGATTTAAACGAAGATCACTGAGTGTTACATTAGACTGCTCCACTTGCTCACGCTGTAAAATAATCCGCGCCTGCCCTACAAACTCCTGAAGCAAATAGGGTGTATTGGAACTGGCTAATTCTAATTTTAATTCAGCGCGTCGTTGTGTTCGCAACGAAAAATTATCAAGTACGCTATCGACCATCTGTTTATTAGGCACCGTAACAAATGTTTTTTGTTCCGTACGAATGCGCGTGCTGCGTAAACCGATTTTTTCTACGGTACCCGTAATCGCATTCACTTTCACTAAATCGCCTGTGGCAAAAGGCTTATCAAAAAAGATAATAAAGGAGGCTATTAAATTTTCTAAACTCTCTTTTAATGCCAAAGCGATAGCCGCTCCAACAATGCTCAAGCCTGTTAGGAGACTTCCGATATTCCAACCAAAAGCAAATCGAATAATTACAAGCAGTGATATAATAATGATCAAGACCTTAAAAAAATCCTTAAAGAAAACAATCAACTGATTATCGGATTGATCAGGTGTTTGCCCGGCTCGCTGCTCCAATAATATGGCCGCAAAGTCAATTGCCCGGATTAATAAAGACGTAAAGGTTGAGATCAATAAGAGTGTACCCAGACTGTTTAAGAGGTCTTTAGTGTCAAACTTATAAATTGAAATATTGAGTGCCGGAGGAAAATTTAATCGATACAACATCACCACCGTTACCAATACCAGTACAAATCTTTCGAGTGGCCCAATTACTAGTTCATTAAATAAAGGACGCTCTACTTTCTTTAACAAGTGACGCAGCCACCTGAATAATAGGCCTGCAAAATAATTGGAGATTGGATGACGCAGTACCCAAACCAGCGTAACCACAACCAGCACGGTCAGGTAATCACCAATTCCATTATTACCCCATTGTTGCTGCCAGAGACTATTCATACAAATTGCTAACTAAATATAATAAATAAAACCAGTGGAGTGATCAGCGATCCGGTCTTACAATGGATTGCTCCCCCTTTTGATAAGCTTTTAAGGTTATGGAAGACCCCTCCAACACTGCGTACGTATTATAGCGAATCCAATCACCCAAATTAATATAACGCGCTTCTCTTGCCTGTTCCGGATAACTAATTGGCCAGTCAATAGGCAAGTGACGATGCCCAAATAAAAAACAATCAATGTTTTCTTGCTCCAGATATGTTTTACAATAGCTGATCAGCCATTCTTTATTCTCACCCAGAAAATGTTCTTCGCGATCTGCAGTTTGTGCCCTACTTTTTTGACTGAAATATGCTGCCAGCCCCATGCCGATGCGAGGCGGAAGCATCCCAAATAACCATTGACAAATCGGATTTCTAAAAATTAGTTTAAGTCTTTTGTATCCCACATCCCCAGGTCCTAATCCATCGCCATGTCCTAAATGAATACGGAGTCCATTTCGAACAATTGTAATGGGTTCAAAATAAATTTTCAAATTCATCTCCTGCGTAAAATAATCCTGCACCCACATATCATGGTTCCCCACAAAAAAATGCAAGACGATGCCCCGGTCACTCAACTCGGCTAGCTTACCTAACAAACGGGTATATCCTTTGGGAACTACTTTTTTATACTCATACCAAAAATCAAAGAGATCACCCATCAAAAAAATCTCTGTGGCATCGTTACTGGCCTCCTCTAAAAAAGCACAAATTGTCTTTTCGCGTTCAAGACTACGCAGCGGATCGGGAGCACCCAGATGGAAATCGGAAAGGAAATAAATTTTTTGTGTTTTTGACACAGCAAGGATTTAGTTACACGAAGATTGAAAACTTTTTTTAATCTCAAGCCTCGACTAAGAACAAATACACTTCTTTTGGACCATGCACGCCTACAACTAATGTTTTTTCAATATCTGCCGTGCGGCTGGGTCCCGTAGCAAGCGCAAGCAAAGAGGGATAATTGGGGCCATACTTTTCACGGACTCCCTGTAGGGCATCCTTGATATCATAAACCAGTTGGTCTACAAAAGCAATACAGATATGAATGGGTGCATATACACTAGCCGTTCTTCCTTGTGTTTGAGCGCTGCTGAGCAAGATGGATCCGGTACGCGCCACTAAAAACTCACAGCCTGTTACTGCCACACTACAATCCGCTAAATCAGTTTGAGTTAAACGTTCTGCCAGTGGATCACCTAGCAACTGTACTAGTTTTTCTTCCGCACAAAATACAGGCGCCCAATCTTGTTTTCTGACCAAGCTTCCAAATTGAAAAGCCAACTCCTGACGATTGATACAGTAAATAAACTTTCCCTGTAATTGGGTGAACTGTTCAGCAAATTCAACTTCTAATTCCTGTGTGAGGCTAGGAAAAACAGCGCCACCCTTTTCACTTTGAGGGAAAGGCATGGGAGTTTCAAGTGCGAGTGCTTCTCGAATTCGTTTAAGAATATTTTCCTTGGCAGGCGAGATATTCATAATCAAGCGTTGCTTTCAGTAGTGTTATTCTCTTGTGCAGGTGATGATTCCGGAACTGGAGTTGTTTCAACTGGAACCGTTTCCTCTGCAGAAATTACTTTCTTTTCTTCAAAAGGACGTTTACCAATCAGGACTTCCACATCACTTTGAAACAATACTTCTTTTTCCAAGAGTGCATTAGCCAGTTTCTCTACTTCCTCTTTTTTATCTGTCAATAATTTTTTAGTGCGCGCGTAGGCGGAATCTATCAGATGACGCACTTCGTAATCAATCAGCTTTGCTGTATCGTCAGAATAAGGTTTTGTAAATGCATTCTCCTGTTGCGGATCATAGAAGCTCACATTACCAACTTTTTCATTCATCCCATACACCGTTACCATTGCATAAGCGGTACGGGTAATTTGCTGTAAGTCGTTTTGTGCTCCGGTAGAAATTTTTCCAAAGAAAATATCTTCACTGGCGCGACCACCCAGTGTCATACAGATCTGATCATTGAGTTGATCGGTATTGTAGAGGTACTGTTCCTTGGGAGTATATTGCGCATAACCTAATGCTGCGGTGCCACGCGGAACAAT
>CAINBK010000212.1:0-2778 GCA_903846615.1 uncultured Bacteroidota bacterium | reverse complement strand
CGAAATGTGCAGGTTGATGGCGTACCTAAATACACCCTGGTTTGTTTGAATAATCGCCCAAGGGCAATGTCTTCCACCACTTGAGCGCGCACGTGGGTTGCTAGCACTATCTCGAAGTCTTTTTTCATAGGTTCATTTAAGGGGTGGTCGTCAATTTACTTTCGAGAGATTCGATACCACTGCCTTTGAATCCACATCCTCACTCTTGGTGAAAAACTTGCTGCACAAATAATATCGATAACTGCCCAAATAAGAGATGCACGGGTGAATTCGATCATGGCAAGCACAAGGAATACAGCCATCAAAAACTGTCTGGGTTTATCTTTTGGAAATAAATCAACCATAAGGGGCATAAATAATAAGGGTTTAAATTAAGGGCTTAATTAATCGCTTAATGACCCTGTTTGAAGTATACAAATGATTACTAGAGCCCCCAAATTAAGGCAAAATAGGCTTTCAACCAAACCTTCTAAGGTTGTAATCCAGTGAGCTTTCGAATTTACCCTCCCGAGTCATCCGAAATTAGTCCAAACTATTGGATTGATCCCCGTTTTATCTATAAAAACCTTGAGCGTTTTTTTGAGGAAGAACGAATTTGTGGTCTCTTTAAGAGTTCTACCGATAAAGAAGGGATCGGTATTAGCGTGCTTGCTGTAGAGCCGAACTGTCTACGCTTAAAAGCAATACCCTCTTCCGATGGAAGCCTTCCCATGGTTGGCTCTACCTATACCTTAGTTACTTTTGTGGATGGGGGGAAGGTACAGTTTGACGTCAAGAATATTCGGGCTACCCAAGAAAACTCATATGCCTGTGACCTACCCGAAAAGATGGCGGTCATACAACGTCGCAAAGGATTTCGGACTCCAGGACCTGGAAATTTTGACCGTGATTTCAAGCTCCTTATCTATTTTGCTCAGGGTAAAGAAATGATTGCGCAAGTTGTTGATATTTCAGAGGATGGCCTTCAGCTTGATTTGCGTCTGGATACTACCGAAATGACGATTGGTACTATTTGGTCACGTTGCAGCTTTGAACGCTTAAAGATTCGGTCTGAACCCTTTGATCTAGTCATTCGCAATACTCGACTGAGCCATGAGAGTTCCCGAATTCGGGTGGGCTGTCAATTACTAAACCCCACCCAATTAAACCGCAATGAGTTTGAAAGTACTCGCAATGCCATTCATACCGCACGCATACAGCGCCGCTTAAAGTTTTGGTTTCTGAATGCAAGCTGGTATGCCTAATTGCCAAAGTTATTTTTGGGCTCTGGTAACCCTCTTTCTTGCCTCTATTCAAGTGGTAAGCGCCCAATCAAACAATAGTGCATGGAAGGCCTTTGGCAGTCTTAGCCATAGTGAAGTCTTTATTCGTGAAGGCGCTATTGAACGGATTGGTGATTATCTGAAGATTTGGGTTTTATACAATTACCATAGCGCCCGAACAAGCCCCAATGAAGAGCTCTATCAATCCGCTACCACCCTCTTTCAATTTGATTGCCAAGATAAGAAATCTCAGAAGCTAAATAGTTACGGTCATGAGGCGGTCAACGGAAAAGGTAGGCAAATTGACTTGCTTGAAAAGAATCCCCTCTGGGTTGAATTGCCCCCAAACTCGATTGGCATGCACCTAATTGAGGCATATTGCCCTAGCCCCCTTGCCGTCAACTAGGGTCAATAGAATCTTGCTCCAATAGTACAATTCATACATGGGATATAACACTGGCGCAATAGAACTGGGTCGCATGAACCTAGAAAAGGGCAAGGTAGATGTCGCCTTTGACATCTTCTTTGATCTAGCAAAAAATGATTTGGATGAAGATGCCCTGTACATGCTAAGCCGCATGACATTTGATGGGCAATTAAATCCCGAGCAGATTGAACAATTCTATGAGTTACAAAATTCAGCTTCGTCGTACGGCAACGGCTACGCCCTCTTTAATGTCGGCTTAATGCATGAACGCGGTCTTGGCAAAGTAAAGCAGGACATTAAGATTGCTGTTCAATATTACGAAAAAGCTATTAAAGAAGAAATGCATGATGCTTTTTGCAATCTAGGCAATATCTATGCCTTAGGTTTGGGTATGGAACATGGGGTGCCACGCGATATTTTCAAGGGACTTGAATTGCTTGCTAAGGGAGCAGAGTTTGGCAGCCGTCAATCAGCATTCACGCTTGGTTCTCTTTATGGCAAAGGGGAGTTTATTCCTCAAGACAAGTCTAAAGCAGTGTATTTCTTAGCTTTGGCTTCTAAGATGGGTCACGAGCAAGCAAAACGGGTGTTAATTATTTTTGCACACGCCCATCCTGGCGAGAATTTCGATGCTGAGATGGATGAAGCAAATAATACTTTTGGAAAAATTGACAATATGCGCAAGCTTTACAAGTGCATTTAAAACTAGAAACTAGCCAGAAGTAATTTTTTCCCAGTTTTTCTTGAAGACTTGATTGCTGTCTTGAGGTCCAGAATCCAAGTCTTTCGATCTTGAAATCATCAATCCATTTAAGCGAGCGCCTGGCTCAATTCCAATTTGGCCGTAGGTCACATCACCATGCACAATTGCGCCATTGTGCAATTCAACGCGCTCGGTACAGTAGACATTACCTTCTACCCGTCCGGCAATAATAACGCGGTAGGCATAAATATCACCCTGAACCAGGCCATTTTTTCCTACCGCGATACTGACAACGCCGTCTTGGGATGTCTCGACATTACCAATTACTTTGCCATCGATACGCAGACTCTCAGAAGCGACTAATCTTCCATGAATCTCAGTTGCTT
>CAINBK010000211.1:0-4655 GCA_903846615.1 uncultured Bacteroidota bacterium | reverse complement strand
CGATTCCTCAGCGCATTCTTTTGTTACAATATGGGCGTGCAAACGGTAATGCTGGTGGCTGCTATTTATGGGAAGAGCGAATTGCAAATTCCAACACCCAACTTGATTGGAGCTATTTTGATAATTCAACTCATTGCTATACCTGGTGCCTTTACTATAGCACGCGTATCTGCTCGGATGGGGAACATGAAAACATTGATGGTATTAGTGGGGTTTTGGTGTGTGGGTTGTGTAATTGGCTACAATCTACCAGTAGGTGGTATCAATGAATTTTATGGGTTGGCCGCTTTTGTAGGATTTATGATGGGTGGAATTCAATCGCTGAGCCGATCTACTTACTCAAAACTTATGCCGGATACCAAAGACACGGCTTCTTATTTTAGTTTTTATGATGTGACTGAAAAAATTGCAACCGTAATCGGGATGTTTGGATTTGGTTATATCACCGAGTTAACGGGATCACAGCGAGGCTCCGTTTTAGCCTTGATGGTTTTCTTTGTTCTTGGCTTTTTTCTGCTGATCTTCACACAAGCAGAAAAAAGAGAAGCGCATGCAGCTATATAGCATCAATACTGGTTTTTTTAAATTAGATGGTGGCGCCATGTTTGGCGTTGTTCCAAAAAGTATTTGGAATAAAGTAAATCCAGCCGACGAAAATAATTTATGTTCCTGGGCACTTCGATGTTTACTCATTGAAGATGGGAATCGACTGATTCTAGTAGATAACGGAAACGGAGATAAACAGGATGTAAAATTTTTCAGCCACTACCATCTCCATGGTGATGATACATTAGATAAATCCTTAGCTAAGTATGGTTTTCATCGGGATGATATCACCGATGTAATTTTATCCCATCTTCATTTTGATCATTGCGGAGGAACTATTCGTAGAGAAGGCGACAAATTAGTTCCCAATTTTAAAAATGCAACCGTTTGGTCGAATGAGGAACATTGGCAATGGGCAACTCATCCCAACGATCGTGAGAAAGCATCTTTTCTTAAAGAGAATATTTTACCGATTCAGGAGAACGGCCAGCTAAAGTTTATTGCAATTCCTGCTAGAGAAAATTCATTAAACAAGTTGGCTTCTGCAACATTTGCCGACTCCATTTCTATTCGCATCGCAGATGGACATACCCGTGCCATGATGCTTCCACAAATTCAATACAAGGATCGTACTATTGTTTTTATGGCTGACTTGCTTCCTTCTCAAGGACACATACCCCTGCCCTATGTAATGGGATATGATATGTTTCCCATGACCACACTGGATGAGAAAAAAACTTTTCTGGAAGAAGCGGTAGATAATAACTACATTTTATTTTTTGAACATGACCTTAAAGTAGAATGCTGCACCCTACAGCGTACGGAGAAAGGAATTAGGCCCAAAGAATTTTTTTCGCTCGACAGCTTAGGATAATCAGCGTAGCCTTACAAAGGAACTTAGTGGATAACGAAGATTGCTATAACCCATCATATCTACTTTTACTTTTCCTACTACAATAGGACTTTCGATACGAACTGGAATATGGTTGGCATCATCAGTAACCCACACCGTCATCCCCTCTCCTCCTTCGAATATGGTACCCTTCACTAATAGCGGATTAAACTTGATAGTTTTAAACGTACCGTAGCGTGTTTTGATAGTTTCCTTTCCCTGATAACGGATAAAGAGATTAAAATTTTCGTAATCTAAAAACATAGTGAACGGAATTTTATCGCCTGCCTTATATCTGCTAAAATCAATATTACGAGCATAATAGATGGAGCTCATTACATCTTGCACGCAAGCAGGCACCGAATACTCTCCCTTGGTGGTAGTAGCAATATTGGTAGTCTTATTAAAATCATAGTGCTGATAAATTTTATACCCGCCCTCATCTACGTTGCGAACAAAACGTAGCGGCTGCATCGTATTAGTGTCAATATAACTTTCATAGCGATCACGAACCCGATATACCCAATCGTAAGAAGGATGTGTAACTCCGGTACCTACTACATGATAAACAGGTTTTCCATTTAAACGCTCGAGTTTGGTGGTGAAAACAGCCGTGCCGGCATTGATATAAAGTCCAATAACGGTATAGTATACAGTATAGGTAATTCGTTCTTCCTCCTTAAAGCTGGTATTACGAATGCCGCAGAAGGTGGAATCAGTCACTTGATAACGTGAATTGGTAAAAGCCATAGTAACCAAGGCAAGAGCCAGCAGAAGCGCGAATGATCTACGAAACATGTTTCCAAAATTTTTGTACTCCGATTAATAATAACGCTCCCATAGCAGCCGGAATCATTAAGTTCACAAACCACACCGAACAAGTAGCCATCAATATACCCACTTTGTTCGTTGTAAAAAACCCAAGTACCCAAACACTCACTAACCCACGCACTCCCAACTCAGCCACTGCAAAGTTAGGGGCCATCGACAGCACCAAAAAAGTAAAACAAATGCTAGCAATCCAATCCAATGGATTTAATAAAATCATAAAGGCAGCAAGTGCCGCACCGTACTGGAGTAAAAAAATAAAATACCGAATCAGCGATAGTCCTAATAAACGCAAGAGTTGAAGCCGGGTGAACTGTTGTGGACCTTTCATCCAACTTGCAAATCGAGGATGGTTAAAAATAATGGCGAGTCGGTTCGATACAGTGGAGATTCGAAAAAACAATAATAAAAGAACAAGTAATAAAATAAATAAGATGCCTCCTGATAAAATAAAAAATGAAGAGGGCAATGAAAGTTTTGTTACCAATAGCGGATACAAATAAATAATAGAAAATAGTCCAAAGAAAATGGTCCAGATCAACTGACTCATGCTTGCCACCATCGTAACGGCCACCGCTATTGCACGTTTATCAGTTGGCAAATAAAGTACACGACCCAAATACTCTCCCACTCGATTCGGAAGCAACACAGAAAATGAAACACCGGATAAAGTGGCTCGAAAAGCTGTCCAAATAGAAATGGGTTGAATTCCCTGCAAAGCCACTTTCCACTTGAATGCCTCTAGCAACCAATTTAGTGGCATCAATAAGATCAGGAGGAAAAAAGGAAAGAGATTGGCACCTGTAAAAACCAAGTGGAGATTCTCCTTTAATAAAGGCCATTGTTCACTGGCGTCCAGCGTCCGCCAAATGGCATAAGCCAGGACCATTAACAGGAGTGGTCCAATCAATACCTTGAGGATAGGTTTGCTTATTCGGGGTAGCTTCATTAATCTTGTAAAAATACTGGGGTATTGCAAGCAGTCACCAAAATAATTTTAGGAATTGATCCAGGCACGGTTGTCATGGGATATGGGTTAATTCGAGTAGAAGGACAGCGAATCACCCTACTTGACCTGGGCGTATTAAAACCGGGAAAAATCAAAGACAATTACAAAAGGCTACAGTTAATTTTCAATACGGTTAGTGGACTGATCACACAATATAAGCCTACAGCCTTTGCCATTGAAGCCCCCTTTTTTGGAAAGAATGTACAGAGTATGCTCAAACTAGGAAGAGCACAAGGGGTTAGTATTGCAGCCGCTATGCGTCATGGCCTGGATGTAACGGAGTATTCTCCAAAGAAAGTAAAACAGGCCGTAACAGGTAATGGAAATGCCAGTAAAGAACAAGTGATGAAGATGCTTCAACATCTCTTACAGTTTAAAGACAGTCCAAAATATTTAGATGCCACCGATGCTTTGGCAGTTGCACTTTGCCATCATTTGGAAACAAGCGGAACCCCTGCCCTAAAAAAAGGAGGGAAAAAAAGCTGGACTGATTTTATTCAGCAAAATCCAGACCGATTAGTTCGTAAAAAATAAATAGAAAGCTTAGAGGTTGGCAAGTAATCTTGCCTGTACTTGTTGTAACTGTTCGTCTGTAGCTTTTATTTTACCCGGTTGCGCAAAGTTCAAATCATTAGCAGTATTAATGGGTATTAAGTGCATATGCGCATGCGGTACTTCTAATCCGATTACTTCTACTCCACAGCGAGCACAGGGAAATGTTTTTTCGATGGCTTTGGCAATGGGCTTTGCAAAAACCAACATCTCCTGCAAATAAGAATCTGGTAGATCAAAAATTTTATCAACTTCCACTTTGGGAACAACCAACACATGGCCTTCTCGTAAGGGGAATACATCCAGAAAAGCAATGAACTGCTGGTTCTCTGCTATCTTATAACAGGGGATTTCGCCGTTGATGATTCTGGAGAATAAAGTCATACTAAAAATTTATCCGGCCGTGATTGAATCGATACGGAAGTTCAACGTACCGGCAGGCGCTATTACTTCTGCAGTTTCGCCGACCTTTTTACCAAGTATACCTTTCCCAATAGGTGATGTTACTGAAATTTTTCCTGCTTTGAGATCGGCCTCATTCTCGCTCACAATTTTATAGACTACCTGCTTGTTGGTCTTTAGATTCGTAAGCGCCACCTTGGTTAGGATAGAAACTTTGCTGGTATCAATGGAGGACTCATCCAGCACACGCACATTGGCCATTGCTCCTTCTAGTGCAGCAATACGCGCTTCTAATATTCCCTGGGCTTCTTTGGCAGCATCGTATTCGGCATTTTCTTTTAAGTCACCTTTTTCGCGTGCTTCTGCAATCGCTTTACTAGCAGCTGGACGATCCACGGCCCTCATACGCTGCAACTCAGCTTTCAT
>CAINBK010000210.1:0-1507 GCA_903846615.1 uncultured Bacteroidota bacterium | reverse complement strand
TAATCTGAGTTGTGCGAATTATCATAGAAAGTCATGTTGAACTCCTTCACTTTTGACTCATCAAATCGGTAGTAAGCAAGATGTGTACCATCTTTATTCCAGGCATAGGCTTGTGAAAATTCAAACTCCTCTTCGTAAACCCAATCGCAATTTCCGTTGATAATAAAGTTCCATTTACCATCGGTTGTAACTGGCCTGTTTTGGCCTGTTGCTACCTCGTATAGGTATAGATTATTCTCATACACATAGGATACAAATTCACCAGTTGGGGAAAAAGAGGCATGGATGAATTTTGGATCGGTTTGCTCGGCTCCTTTCCCAAGTGGCCCGTTAAGTTTTATGAGTTGCGTATCGTTATTGACTACTTGCACAAGATGCACAACTGACTTGGAGGATCTTCTGTAAATAGGCTCTGTTTTTGTCTTGACAAGCCATAATCCAGGCTTGGATGGACATGCTACTACATCGTCAGGACGAACAACCGATTTTCCGGTTTGATCCTTATATCGACTCCATTGCCAGGCTGGTTCTTTTGTGCTAGTATCAAAACGAGCATTCACAAACTCACCACGGAATGTTCCTTTTTTATACAGGTCTTCCAAAGTGATCTGTCGAGATTGAGCCAGGGATAGTAGAGGAGCACAAAGTAGTGCAAGGAGTAAAACACGCATACGTTTCTATTTAGGTAGTAAATGTATAAAAAAAGACGGCCTTTAGGGGGCCGTCTTTAAACTCTTTGATGAGTGGGGATTATTTCTTTTCAGCCATATCAGGCATCGCCTCCACTTTGTAGGCGCCGGCATCTAATTTGACCTTGGTTTCAGAGAAGGCCTTCAGTGTTGCCTGGATATCTTCATCGTTATGGATTGCAGAGGGGATCAACCGATAAATGATATGCCCTTTAGGTATAACAGGGTAGACAACGATAGAGCAGAAAATGCCATAGTTCTCCCTTAAGTCCATAACCATAGCGGTTGCTTCCTCTATACCCCCTTTCATATAAACTGGAGTAACCACCGAGTCTGTTTTGCCGATATCGAATCCACGTTCTTTTAATCCTTGTTGAAGTTTACGCGCATTACTCCAAAGCTTGGCTTTATATTCAGGATGATCACGTAATAACTCTAAACGTTTCAGATTGCCCACCACTAGTGGCATGGGTAAACTTTTGGCAAAAATTTGAGAACGAATATTGTAACGTATAAAGTCCATGATCACTTTATCCCCAGCCACAAAAGCCCCTATGCTAGCCATAGATTTGGCAAACGTCGAAAAATAAATATCAATTTTATCCTGCATTCCTTGCTCTTCTCCGGCACCTGCTCCTGTTTTCCCAAGAGTTCCAAAGCCGTGTGCATCGTCCACTAATAGGCGGAATTGATACTTGCCTTTCAATGCAGCAATTTCTTTTAGTTTTCCTTGATCACCAGCCATTCCAAAAACACCTTCTGTAATAACAAGGATACCTCCTGCTTTTTGCTTTTCAACTAAAGCAGTGGCTCTTTGT
>CAINBK010000209.1:0-1661 GCA_903846615.1 uncultured Bacteroidota bacterium | reverse complement strand
GATCAAGCAAAAAGTATTAACCTCATCACTGGACACCAATGTGCTTATTCTGGCAGCCATCACAGCAGAAACGGGTGGTTATAAGGATGAAGCCGCTGCATATTATACAAAACTGGCAGATGCTAAAGTAGGCGGAGAGGGCTACGAGGGGGTTTATCGTTATTTGGTTACATACAATTTTGGAAAGAAAAACATGGAAGGTTTTGAGAAATACAAAAAGCTAGGTAAAGAGGTATTTCCCAAAAGCGATTATTTTGATTTCGATAAAGTTGATTTTGCTGTAGGGTTGGTCAACACATTTGCAGAAAAATTAAAAGCTATCGATGAGGTATTAGCAAGTGATCCTACTAATTTTAAAGCCAATCAGGTATTAGGAGAGATCATTTATGATACGCTAAATCCCAGAGATGAAGAAGGTGTAATTTTACCAGAGAATTACAATGAACTGGAGAAGAAAATGGTCGATGCTTTCACCCGTTCCTCTAAGGTTAAACCTGAGTACGAAATACCTCTTTTATACATCGGAGATCATTACATCAATAAAGCCAGCCGTGTTGATGAAAAAAGAAATAAACATGCGCAGGATATGAAAGCACGCACGAAGCCTGGAACAATGGCTTCTAAAGAAGATGTGGCCAAGAGAGATGCGTTAGATAAAGAATATTGGGATACCATGGATGGCGCTCGCGAACCATATTTGGCTGCCGCCTCAATTTTTGCAGACAGAGGAACAAAGGGGGAACTAGAAGCAAGGGACAAGCAGCAGTATAAAAAAGTAACCAGCTACTTGTCTGAAATCTATGGACTCAAGAAGGTAATGGCCAACAAGGCAAAAAATCTGGCTGATAAAGCAAAATGGGAGGCTGAGGAGAAGAAATGGAATGATCGATACGAATCGATAAAGAACTAATACTAGTAAAGCCACCCACACAAGGGTGGTTTTCTTTTGAATTACCTATTTAACATAATATAAATTATAAGAATAATTAATACTAGTACAGCAGTCTAGACTTAATGGTGCCAGGTACTTTTCGTAATAAGGATTGAGCCTTTGAGGAAAGCTTGCTCTCTATATCTAAAACAACATATCCAATTAAATCATTGGTTTTCAAGTATTGGCCAACAATATTTATATTATTACTTGAAAGGGCGGTATTGATTGCAGATAAAACACCCGGGGTATTTCGATGAATATGTAAAACTCTATGGGCTCCTTCCTGAGGCGGTAATGCCAAAGCAGGAACCGTATGGGATCCAAAGCTGATTCCTTTTTCCAGGTAATTGAAAAGCTTGTTGCTGACATCCTCACCAATATTCTGTTGCGCCTCCTCGGTGCTACCGCCGATATGAGGTGTCAGCAACACATTAGGTAATTCCTGGAGCGGAGTTTTAAAGTAGTCGCCATTCTTTTCAGGTTCTTCCGGAAAAACATCAATGGCAGCTCCTCCCAATTGTTCATCTCTTAAAGCCTTTTCAACGGCAATCAAGTCAACCACTTCGCCCCGGGCAAAATTGATGAGAATGGCGCCTTTTTTAAAGCTCTTGAGGAGCTGTTTATTTATTAATTGCTCTGTTTGTCGGGTAGCGGGTATATGTAAGGTAATTATATCAGCCTGGCCTACTAGATCCCGAAGAGTTCTTTTTTCTATAGCATTGCCGAG
>CAINBK010000208.1:0-4221 GCA_903846615.1 uncultured Bacteroidota bacterium | reverse complement strand
GTGAAAGCTGCCCAATCCCCAAATAATATCGGTAGAATCAATACCTACCACGGACCGATCTGGAAAACAGTCTTGAATAATCCGAAGCGCCAATTCGTCCTGCTTACAATTAAACACCGGTACAATCACCGATTTATTGGCAATATAGAAATTGGCATAAGAACAGGGAAGCCGTTGTCCGTCATAATGTAAAGCAGCAGGCATGGGCAATTCAACTATGTTCAGTTGTTTACCATTGATCAAACGCATCGACTTTAATTGCTTCAAATTGTGCTGCAATAATGCGTAGTTATCATCTGCACGATCAGTTTCGATAACGGTCAGCACCGTATCTGCATTTACAAAACGAACGGTATCGTCAATATGCCCATCTGTATCATCTCCCACAATGCCCTCATCGATCCATAAGACTTGCTCCACGCCATAATAATCTCGAAGCATGGTCTCAATTTGCGCTTGATTCAGCTGTGGATTTCGATTGGGGTTCAAAAGACATGCAGTTGAAGTTAAAACAGTGCCCTGCCCATTAAACTCAACAGACCCGCCTTCCATTACAATCCCTGGAGCGTATACCGGGAGATTAAAATGATTGGCAATACGAGTAGGAATAACATCGTCCAAATCAAAAGGTGGATACTTGTTTCCCCACGCATTATAACCCCAATCCACAATTACTTTGGGCTGCGGGGCGCCAGGATTAATTAAAAAAGCAGGTCCATGATCCCTACACCAGGCATCATTCGTAGGATTATAAAAAAATTCAACCCCAGAAGGATCAACACCGGCAGTTTCCAAGGTTTGTGAAGCAAATTTCTGCATAGCATTATCCGCAACATTGATCCTAACTTTTTCTCCTTTGAGGAGTTCTTTGATAAACAATGCGTAAGAGGGGAAAATAGTATGAATTTTTCCAGGCCAGGATGCTTCCTTATGAGGCCAGCTTAACCAAGTGGCTTCATGGGGAGCAAATTCAGCGGGGAAATAATATCCCAATTCGCGGGGAATTGATGCATTAATGCTCATCGACATATCGCTTGGTGATAGGATCGTATGAATCTATTCTGCGGTCGCGAAGAAATGGCCAGTGCGTACGATAATGATCTGTTTTAGAAAGATCGATTTCTAGCACTTTAATTTCTTCCTGTTCATGTGTGGCTTGCCAAATGATAGTGCCGAAAGGATTGGAGACAAATGAACCACCCCAAAACTGCATGGCGCCATTTTGTTCAAGTCCAACGCGATTTACACTGACCACATGTACTCCATTGGCCACGGCATGACTACGTTGAATGGTTTGCCAAGCTCCGTATTGCTCCGTGTTGGTAGCGGGGTCCTGAGACGTAGCCCAACCGATAGCGGTTGGATAAAATAAAATTTCAGCCCCCATCAATGAAGTAATTCTGGCAGCCTCCGGATACCACTGATCCCAGCAGATTAACACCCCAATGGTTGCAAAACGTGTTTTAAATACTTTATAACCGAGATCACCAGGAGTAAAATAAAATTTCTCATAATAGGCAGGGTCATCCGGAATATGCATTTTTCTGTACTTACCCAAGTAAGATCCATCCGCATCAATGACAGCAGTAGTATTGTGATATAATCCCTCCGCACGTTTTTCAAAAAGCGAAGCGATCACCACCACTCCTTTGGCCTTTGCAATAGCCTGAATTTTTTCTGTAGAAGGTCCCGGGATGGACTCCGCTAATAAAAAATTATCATAGGACTCAACATCACAGAAATAGAGTGATGTAAATAGTTCTTGCAAACAAACAATCTGTGCTCCTTGTGCAGCTGCCTTTTCGATTCCGGCAATTGCTTTTTGGAGATTCGCCTCTTTATCTGCTACACAGCTCATTTGCACAACACCAATAGATACCTTTCGCATAGTTTGGAATTGAGTGGCAAAAATAATCGTTTCAAGCAGGAGGAAGACCAAAGAAGCCTTTTCTCCAAAAAAAATGCCCTCCGGCTGGAAGGCATTTTGATTCGGTCAAATTCGGTTTATGCAGAAGGAGCTTCTTCAGCAGGAGCAGCCGTGTCAGCAGCAGGTGCCACTTCCACTGCTTTTTCAGCAGCTTTCTTACGTCCACCACCACCGGAGCGGCGTGTTTTCTTAGCTGATCCCTTCTCTTCTCCCTTCTTATAGATCTCATTAAAATCAACCAATTCGATCATTGCCATATCAGCATTATCACCAGGACGAAATCCTAATTTGATGATACGCGTATAGCCACCAGGACGACCAGCAATCTTTTCGGCAACAGTACCAAAAAGTTCTTTGATCGCTTCTTTATCCTGTAAATAGCCAAATACAATACGACGCTGATGCGTAGTATTATCTTTTGCTTTTGTAATCAAGGGCTCCACAAAGCCTCTCAGAGATTTTGCTTTTGCCGTAGTAGTTACAATACGCTTGTGCTGGATTAACTGGCAAGCCAGGTTTCCAAGTAGGGCCTCGCGATGTGCTTTGGTACGACCCAGGTTGTTTACTTTGTCTCCGTGACGCATGACTTTTTGTTTTTAGCACTGCACCGTGTCAGGAATTGCAGTGATTGCTGCTGAAATCAACAGCGGTTATAAAAATTAAATTTCACTTACATCAATACCCATCTTGGCAAGATCCATACCAAAATATAGACCACGCTCAGAAAGTACCTGCTCAATTTCAGACAAAGACTTTTGTCCGAAGTTGCGGAACTTCATCAGATCTTCTTGCTCATATTGAACTAGTTCGCTGAGAGAATTGATCTTAGCTGCTTTCAAGCAATTGAAAGCACGCACAGAAAGATCCAAATCTTCCAATGGAGTCTTCAATACTTTGCGAAGCTGAAGCGTTTGCTCATCAACCAGATCTTCTTTCTTTTCTTCTTTATTATCGAACGTGATGTTTTCGTCGGTAATGATCATTAAATGCTGGATCAAAATGCGAGAAGCCTGCTTTACAGCCTCTTCAGGATGAATAGTGCCATCTGTAGAAACTTCCATGATCAGCTTTTCGAAGTCTGTACGCTGTTCCACACGGGTATTCTCAATACTGTACTTTACATTTTTGATTGGCGTGAAAATAGAATCAGTAGGAATGTATCCAACAGGAGATTCTTTCGGCTTATTATCCTCTGCAGGAACATAACCGCGACCTTTTCCAATAGTCAACTCAAAATCCAAACGAGCTGAACTATCCAAGGTGCAGATCAATAACTCAGGGTTCATGATCTGGAATGCCTGTGTGTTCTCACCGATTAAGGCAGCGGTAAACTCAGTTTTGTTCTTAATAGAGATGCTGATTTTTTCGCTGGTGAAATCCTGATCACCAATTTTCTTGAAACGAACCTGCTTTAAGTTAAGCAACAGTTCTACCACGTCCTCGCTCACTCCTTTGAGAGTTGCGAACTCGTGATCAACGCCTTCTATCTTGATACCAACAATTGCATACCCCTCTAAAGAGTTAAGCAATACACGACGAAGAGCATTACCAATTGTAACACCATATCCTGGTTCCAACGGACGGAACTCGAATTGAGCATTAAAATCACTAGCCTTCTGTAAAATGATCTTATCAGGTTTTTGAAAATTGAGAATTGCCATACGATTATTTTTTCGGTGAGAGGGATTACCTCATTGGTTTACTTAGAATACAATTCGACGATCAGTTGTTCCTTGATATTCTCAGGAACACTTTCACGCTCTGGATAAGTGATAAACGTACCCTTCATTTCAGTCTCATTAAAATCAAGCCATCCAAACTTTGGATTCTTACCACGAATGGGGCTAGTAATAGAAGTACGAGTACGACTGTTGTCTTTGATCGTAACTACATCACCTGGCTTTAAAGAGTAAGAAGGAATATTCACCACCTGACCATTCACCTCAATGTGCTTGTGGCTCACGAGCTGACGGGCGCCAGGGCGAGAAGGAGCAATACCCATACGGAAAACCGTGTTATCCAATCTTGCTTCCAAAAGCTTGATTAGATTTTCACCAGTTACACCTTTACGGCGAGCTGCTTCTTCAAATGTTTTGCGGAATTGTTTTTCCAGTACACCATAGGTATACTTGGCTTTTTGTTTTTCACGAAGCTGCAGTGCGTATTCACCAAGTGTTTTACGCTTGCGCTTGTCTCCATGTTGGCCGGGAGGATTACTATTCTTCCCCAACCACTTACCATTTCCCAAAATGGGCTCCCCGAAAATACGGGAGATCTTGGTCTTAGGACCATTG
>CAINBK010000207.1:0-8649 GCA_903846615.1 uncultured Bacteroidota bacterium | reverse complement strand
TTGATAAGCGATCATACAAGAACTGAGACACGATAGCCCCACCTTGTTGAATGCCTACAATAACAGTAGAGGAAAAATCAGGATGTGCAGCAGCAATGGCAGTAGCTAGTTGATCCAGCTTTGCATACACCTCTTTAGTATTTAGTATAATCTGCACGTCTGATCGAATTTACTTTTCTTGTAAAAATGGGTAACGGAAATCTATGGGCGGATTAAAAGTTTCCTTAATAGTTCGAGCACTTAACCAACGATAGAGATTTAATTGTGACCCCGCTTTATCGTTTGTACCCGAAGCCCGACCACCTCCGAAAGGCTGTTGTCCAACTACTGCTCCTGTTGGTTTATCATTAATATAAAAGTTACCTGCAGCGTGTCTAAGTTTAACGGTAGCATGCTCAATGGCCTTACGATCCTGTGCAATGATAGAACCAGTTAGTGCGTAAGGCGAAGTAGAATCGACTAGCTCAAGCGCTTTGTCAAAATTAGAAGCCGGGTATACATACAAGGTAAGTACAGGGCCAAAGATCTCCTCACACATGGTAGTAGACGTTGGATTCTTCGTTTCAATAACGGTAGGTTGTACAAAATACCCCTCTTTATCTTCGCATTTTCCGCCAACCAGAATCTGACACTTAAGATCCTTCTTTGCTTTATCAATGTACTGCTTAATGTTGTTGTAGCTCTTTCCATCAATCACCGCGTTGATGAAATTGGAAAAATCCTCAACAGTTCCCATTTTGAATTGACGTACGCCTGCAACTAATTTCTTCTTTACCTCCTCAGCAATATTTGAAGGAATGTACGCTCTTGAAGCTGCTGAACACTTTTGCCCTTGAAATTCAAAGGCTCCTCTAAGTAGCGCTGTAACTACGACATCTGGATCTGCACTCTTATGTGCCAAAACAAAATCCTTGCCACCGGTTTCTCCAACAATCCGAGGATAAGATCGATATCTCCCGATATTTTTTCCGATGGTCTCCCACATAGCATTGAATACCTGAGTTGACCCAGTGAAATGTACCCCGGCAAAATCTTTGTGAGAGAAACAAACTTCACCTACAGAAGGACCATCGACATAAACCAAATTGATCACACCATCTGGTAAACCGGCCTCTTTTAAGATACGGAGAGTTAATTGTGCAGAATAGATTTGCGTATAAGCGCATTTCCATACCACTACATTTCCACATAACGCAGCAGAAGCTGGGAGATTTCCACCAATGGCCGTAAAATTAAAAGGGGTGATAGCTAATACAAATCCTTCCAAAGGCCGGTATTCCATTCGGTTGTGAATACCTGGACTACTGATGGGTTGTTGTTTGTATATCTCACTGAGGTAATGAACATTGAAACGTAAAAAATCAATTAATTCACAGGCAGCATCAATTTCAGCCTGAAAGGCATTCTTGCTCTGCCCAAGCATAGTAGCAGCATTGATATAAGGACGGTATTTGGTAGCTAATAAATCAGCTGCTTTTAAAAAAATGTGAGCTCGACTCTCCCAGGATAAATTTGCCCATTCATTCCTGACCGCTAATGCAGCATCAATAGCCTGCTGAACATGTTTTGATTCACCTTTATGAAAATACCCTAGTAAATGTCGTTTTTCATGAGGAGGGTGGATAGCAATTTTCTGACCCGTACGAACCTCTTTGGAACCAATATACTGGGGAATATCCGCCACTTGTGATTTTAGTTCTTTTAGCGCGGCCTTTAAGCGGATCTTTTCTGGAGATCCTGGTGCATAATTCAATACAGGCTCGTTGACAGGCAGAGGATAAGTAAAAGTTCCAAATGGCATAAAACTTGTTTATCGTGTTTGCAATAAAGGTACAAAAGTTAAGACTGCTTGTTGTCTTTTTCACTCATCAAGTAGGCTTTAATAAAGCCATCCAAATCACCATCCATTACGGGCTGCACATTTCCAACCTCAAAATCGGTCCGATGATCCTTAATCATTTTGTAGGGATGAAAAACATAACTGCGAATTTGACTTCCCCACTCTATTTTCTTTTTGGTACTGTTAACAGCATCTCTTAATTCATTACGCTTTCTTAATTCCTCCTCGTACAAACGACTTTTTAACATGGTCATTGCTTTCTCACGATTTCCCAACTGAGACCTTTCGGTTTGACATACGACCACTATACCGGAAGGAATATGGGTCAACATCACTTTTGTTTCAACTTTATTTACATTTTGACCTCCAGCACCTCCACTACGAGCCGTCTCCATTTTCACATCTGCATCCTTTATTTCAATGTTGATTGTGTCATCCACAAGTGGATAAACAAATACAGATGAAAAGGAAGTATGACGTCTTGCATTACTATCAAAAGGAGAAATACGAACCAATCGATGCACCCCACTTTCAGCTTTCAAAAAACCATAAGCGAAAGGTCCCTCAAATTGCAGCGTGCAAGTTTTAATTCCAGCACCATCTCCCCAAACCCAATCTAGCTCAGTAACTTTCCAGCCTTGCTTTTCCCCATACATCCGGTACATCCTGGCTAATATTTCTGCCCAATCTTGACTTTCGGTACCACCCGCTCCCGAGTTGATCTGTAAAACAGCCGGGAGCTCATCCTCCGGCTCATTTAAGGTTGCCTTGAACTCTGCATCGTCTAATAAGGATTGTGCTTTTTCATAGGCCTCTTGGGTTTCTGATTCCGTGGCGTCTCCTGCCTTCCAAAATTCAAAAAGCACCGCGAAATCTTCAACAGATTGTTCTGCGATAGAATAAATACCAACCCAATATTCATTGAGCTTGATATTTTTCATTATCTCGGTGGCACGCTTATTATCGTCCCAAAATCCCGGACTTAACGAAAGTTGTTTGTCTTGTGCAATTTTTTGAAGTCGGTTCTCGACGTCAAAGAAACCTCCTTATCCCGGTTACGCGGGACCGCATATCCTGTAATTTCTCGATTGTCATACCGCAAAAGTAGTAGTTAATATTGAAAATAGATCGTGGTAGCACCTTGCCCGAATCGGGGGTCAGAACGATTCTCGAAAAGACGGACCTCCTTCATTTGTGTTAGTAAGTGGTGAATTTCATTTTATAATTTGCCTTCTCCAACTCCATGAATAACAATCAAGATAGGTTGTTGATTTCTCAATGTTCGTTCTACAATCTGATCAAAATGATCTAGCTGAATTTTCAGAATCTCAAAATTTGATAACCCTTTCCAGTCAGGGAGTAAATTCTCAATATGTAAATCAATAATATGCGAAAATGAATCTTCAAAATCTTTTTGGCTTTTGGATAAAATAGAGGAAGTAGATGCAGTAGATTTTAATTGAATCTCCGGCAAAACAATGGACTCATCTTTTAGCGGAAACTGTTCAAAAATCATTAAACTGAAACTAGCCAACTTTTGAAGACGAACTTTTTCTAATTGTTCAAATAATTGTCTAGGCTTCATACGAATTATTGTAGCAAACTCCGCTTTTAAATTTTCGGGGCCGTTCAAGGGTTTACAAGTAAATTGAAAAACCGGATTATCACTAAAGTCCTCAAATAAAATATCATGTAAATAAAAGTCAGTATCAAACTGACTCACACCCGTTTGACTCCAATGTTCTTGACCTTTTTTCCGATAGCAATACGAAAACGAAAAAGAATAGCGTAAGCCATTAGAGAGATAGACCTTAAATCGATCCACTAAAAAATCTGTTTCATCAGGATGAAGGATGGGGAAAAAAACCAATTGTAACCCTCTGTCCAAAACAGCCTTGGTTCCAGTATATTTTTCTTTGGGGATTTCGGATAATGGTAAGTTAGGGTCAGCAGGTATTGGTCGGTTTTGCTGATGTTTTTTGGAAAACTGATAGTAGTAAGGAAAATCAAGCTGGTCCAGGTAAACTGGAAAATCAACACCATCAACTAATACTCTAGCCATTTGGTGATCCAGGATTTCTAGTATAATTCCTTCCTCCTTGGAATGCAGCAACACTACTTTATCACCAACCTGGTATTTCATAAAAGAAATTAAAAACTACAGGCCTATACGCCGGATTCTGTCGTGGGCCTGCATGGATCTGCCTGATGAGTTTCCTCATCGGTCAAGCTGCCTACCCTGTAACCAAGCTTTTCAGCATTCAGACGTGCCGCCTTCAATGGTTACTATACGTGGCATTTCAGCGTGCAAGGTTTACCCGCCCTAGATGTTACCACCTGGGGCCGTGGGCTCTTACCCCACGTTTTCATCCTCACCTTTATTTCTAAAGGCAGTTATTTTCTGTGGCACTTGCTGTCGCCAGTAAACTGGCGCCCGGCTATTCACCGGTGCACTGCACTATGCTGTCCGGACTTTCCTACTCTTCGCAGAGTCGAAGACCTGGCCTGTAGCTATGCAAAGATACAACCAATTTAATTGGGCTGTCTAGGAGCTATCGTGTCTATACGTAGTCCACGCTGCAAATCACGTTGTAATGTATCAATGGCACTAATGATTTGTTTTACCTGTTGATGAGGCATTGTGCTATTGTCAAGCGCATATTTAATGTTCTCCAGGTTTTGCCAGTGAAATTGAGCCTGGGTCTCTTTTAAACTGAAATGATAAAAACGTTCAGATCGAAAGCCGACGATGCAAAAAATCAATAAACAGATTAATATATATTTCATAAATGAAGATTATTAATAAAAGTCATACCACCCTCTTCCGTTATACCCTTGATGCTTCTGGGTGTCAGTATTTAAGATCACCATACCCAGCGGTGGATTATTGATAGCGTCTCTCTCGAGCGTAGTCATGGGAGTAGCAACAAATTGAATGGTTTTCCATTCTAATTGATTGGCAACGGATGGTCCTGCAGTAAGTACTTGATTAATTTGTGGGGCAATTGCAGGGAGTTGTAAAACAATATCAGTTGTTTGAACCTGAGCTTTGAAACTAGTAAAATTATTTCCTGCTCCACTGGGCTCCAACCACCTTAATTCAACAGCATTATTGTCGATATTGGCCAACTCTAAATTACCGGCTAGGCGACTCGCGGACTTTGACCTTGAAAAAATAGCAAATCGATTGATCCCCACATCAATACTTTCGTCCAAATACAAACCATACGAGTAATCAATGGTTCCAGTATTACGCCAAAAATGAGATCCATTCGTGACAGAAATTAAGCCCTTACCTATAGAAATCCCATACACGGCCCCAATTGAAGAGGCTGTACTACTATTGTATACACTAACGGTCAAACCGAAAAGTGTATCTACCCTCCCTCCCCGATTATTCCATGCTTCAATAGAATGCGCATGAAGTTTATTGATAATACCTGAAGATGCATTTTCCACTCCACTTACAGCACCATAGGCGTTTGAAATAGTACCCAAATTTTTATTCGTTGTTACATGATAGGCGCCCCATGCAACACTTAATGTTCCCGCACCATTGTGCGTTGCCCATCCTTGCAAAGAGCGAATTTGCCCCAACGGTTGAGTATTCGATGCATCAGAAGCCGCATAGAAGGCACCTCCCATAATACGATTATCAAACTTGCCGGTTCCAATTACTTGACCTAATACGGCTATAGTTCTTGGCGTAGAAGATGTCGCAGTAGCAAGTGTGCGTTGCACTGCTATACCCGGATTAAAACTAAATCCATCAGCTACCATTGAACCCGGGGTCACCTGTTCGCCGATTGCCATCACACCGCTAACATCAGCATTCCCTATAACATCTAAAGTGCTTATTGGATTATTATTAGCAATACCCAACATACCAGTTTTTGTAATACGTGCTCTTTCAACACCATTTGTTACCAGCACTAAATCTTGATTGGATAGCGTTCCTAATCGACTACCCGAATTTCCATCATAAGAATCATTGGTCAGGTTTCCCGACAATGACCATCCACTTTGAGGTGTAAGTACCGAATTCCAGCTAAGTTGATTGCTGTTGTTTTCACGACTACTAACCGTTAAGGCTTGTCCTGCATTCCCCACTTCAGCGGGTAGCAAAATGGTGTAAGAAGAACCCGTAACCTGCTTAGCTGCTAAACTCACATACTGTAATCCCGTAGTAGATTGCAAGCGAAGCTCCCGTTGAAACGTAGGGCGAATTTGTGAAAAACCCGCCAAATGAATCAGCAATAGGAAACAAATAATTTTATATTGAATTCGATGCATAATCCAATTCAAAATTTATTCAAGAACCGACCAGTTGACTGAACCCGTAAATGGTGAAGAAAAATAAATCATAAACTTTCCTGTTGTGGTATTGCGTGAAATATAATAGGATGGAATTGCCATATCATTGGAAGATCCTTCCAACGTTAGGGAAATTGCATCGTTAGCATCTATAACAATTGGATTTCCTTGTCCATTGGTTGGTGTAATCTCGACAGATTCAGTTGCAGTAGTATAAGTGGACAACCCTCTTGCTTTGGTTAAATGATACCCATTGTATGTAAGAACTGCATCCAAACTGGCTTGACGAACTAATCCACTATTATTGGCAATCAAAAGTCGGTCATACCCTGATTGGATGGTGGTTGAAACAGAACCTCCTAGCGATGTAAGGGTGACATCCCCCGAAACACCAAGTGTCCCGCTGAGTAAGGCTGCTCCCGCTACATCTACTGTACTCCCAAAATTTGTGGCACCACTTGCTCTAAAGGATCCTCCAACGTCCATGGTTGTAGTTGCATTCAAAGCACTACCTATCCCAATTTTACCATCGGCGTTAATTCGCATTCGTTCCGTACTACCTGTTAATAGCTTGATAGGCTGAGCAGTGGTGTGCGTAGTGGCAATCACCAAGGGTTGAGCGCTTGTAGATCCCAAAAATTGTTGGCCAGAAGCAATTCCAGCTGCTGTGATGGCATTGCCCTCCAATGACCATGCAAGGCCTGTCACTGCAGTTTGAATGGATTGCCACTCTAAACTTGCAGTAGTTCCTGTTACATTAGCAACTTTTAAAAAACTGTTTGCTGATGGCAATAACGTAGGCAATGATAACGCATAAGTAGTAGTTCCCTCTGTTGCCCTTAACCCCACATACCCAGTTCCCGATTGTGTAGGATTTACTAACCGAAGTTCTTTCTGAATTGAAGGTCGTATTTGCGCCTGGATAGCAACTACATATAAGAGAAAAAAAATAATAACAAAAAAATGACAACTGATTTTTTTCATAAAATAAATTTTGATATTTAGTTTGGTTTAATTGATAATTAGCCAGGTTATAAAACCTGTGTAAGGAGCAGTGAAAAATATAAGTAGTTGATTGCGAAATAAATCTCTGTGTATGAAATAGCTAGGAGAAGAAAGCGGTAATCGATCTGCCTCCAAAGTGACAGCAATACCATCATCAATTTCTAACGGAATATCCAACTTGATTATCGCGGAGTCAACCGCACGTAAAAATCCACTTCGCCCCTTCGATTTAATGGAGGGAGATCCATCGGTTTGAAGCGCATACAATGCATAAGGAACTATTCCAACAGGAACTGTCCCTAAATCGATCCAATTTTGCTGATAGTTCCAAGCCGCTATGGGAGGTTGCGGAGGAACTGCGATTTGAAAGCGAATACGAAAGTCCAATTTTTCCCATGGAATTTTGTACAACGAATTAAAAAGCCCACCCGCGTAATCCCCTTTCCCAAGCGTAAATTGAAAAACGCCTTGTTCATCCGTAATCAAAATCTGTTCTTCAGCATAAACTAGTTGCGTATCTCGGCTAAAATATATTGCTGATAAAACATGAATCTTTTGTTGACGAACTGCTTGATTGAACCGGTCACGTGCTTGCATCTGAAAAGGGATACCCGGCAAAACAGTTTGCGCTTGTAAAGAATTGACAGCGTTGAGTATACTCCATAGAATAATCAGAAATATGCCACATACGTTTTTATACATCAATCGTTTATTTTAATAATCTGACCTGTGCCTCTGATAAATTTTCCTAAAACAACAACCGTATATACGCCGGATGGGAATGAATGCAGATCAATACTCAATCCCTGCTGTAGGTCAATTAGCTGAATTGGTGTTGAAAAAGCTAACTGCCCCAACTTGTTATAAACTAAAACATGAGCGAACTGGTCTAAATCTTCAAAAAGTGAACCTTGAATAATAACTGAACCTCGAGTTGGATTAGGGAATATTCGTATATCAATTGTTACGAGCGATCGCCTGGATAAGCAAGGATATGTGTAAATCCCTCTATTAACTGGCATATCCCATATGGGCACGCCTGAATCAACCAGTAAGCAGTTAGATGTAAAATTGACAATAATGGGATAGGAAAGCATTCGAACGCTCGAATTTGATGCACCAATAGCAGAGATCATAAAACACGAATCTCCCTGCGCACCAGCCTGTAACCCTTTATAAAAACAACCAGCCCATATAAGGATGTATAGTAAAAACGGATGTAAATAAATATTTGTAGTCAAAACAAATCATTTCGTTGACTACAAAACTGTTTACCTGGACATGGTAAAACAAGAGGTAAAAAACTAAAATTTATTCGAAATTAACCAGCCTTAAGTTTGCTGTTTTTTTTGCCATAGGAAAAATATATCAGCAACCCTACAGCCATCCAAACAAAAAACCATTTCCAACTATTAAGTGGAATCTCCACCAAAAGATAAAGACAAGACAAGACGCCCATGACAGGAATGAATGCGTTAATGAGGTGATGC
>CAINBK010000206.1:0-3299 GCA_903846615.1 uncultured Bacteroidota bacterium | reverse complement strand
TTTAACAAAAAGAGGATAATCAAGGCCCGCAGGAAGAACAAGAGGGTCCTCTTCTTTTTCTATGAGCGCATATATAGGAGTAGGAACATCTTCGCAATAGGCAACATACTTCAATAGGGCCTTTGGTAAATCATAGGTTGCTGAGGTTGGGCCGGTAAAAGGAAGGTTTAAAGATTCGAGCGCATAAATTACATCAACTCCGGGGACCTCCCACTCTGGATAGCCCTCACAAAGATTTACAAATATGTCGTAGCCAGCCTTTGACAACTCTTTGAGCTGTTTGTAGGTGGTCAGCTTATTTAAAAAAACATGATCAACGGTGCTATGGGGAAGCAGAGGTGTAAGATTGCGTGGTGGATCATAGTTTTTATAATCCACGCTTGTGGTTGAATAATCGGGCTGAAGTACACAAACCTTCACAGTACTGCTTTTGATTTTCTTTTTGTTGGCTGCGGTTGTTTTTGTGCATGACGACGAACCGCGTCTTGTAAAATTTCAAAAATCACTTGTGTATAGGAAACGTTGGATGCTTTTAAAATAGCGCCAATGGAAGTATAGTCCTCGTCTTCACTTAATCCACATTGTGCGTTTGCTTCAAGCACATAGAGTTTTCCTGTTTGTGCATCCTGACGAATATCAATTCGTGTGTAGCCCTTTCCGCCAAGCGCGATGTATGCTTTTTTGCTGAGCATGGTCAGCCTTCTTCTAAGATGCGCGGGTGCGGGTGCGTATTCATAAAAATTTTCGTTTCCTGGCATTGGCGATTCCGCTTCGTAAATTTCCCAAAGCCGATCAAAAGAAAGAAAACGCTCGGTTGCGGGCAACGAAGGATGAAAATGTCTTTCTACAGGAACATAAACCTTACAATTTGCAGGATCATCAGAAGAGCCTGTGATAAATGTGGTGAATTCGGGTCCTGTGATAAACCGTTCTACAAACAAACCGTCTGCTTGTAGATTCCATCCTCGATATCCCTCAGCTAGTTCTTCTAATCTGGTTTTCAATTCTTGCTCGGTGTGAACAACGTTTTTTACAGATACCCCCATGCTACCCCCCGATACCGCTGGTTTTAATAATAGCGGAGTTCCAACACGTTGACAAATTCCTCGGATAGAACCAGGCTTTCCAGAAATTATTCGCCAGGGCGAATTGGATACACCCGTCTTATCAAACACCTTCTTCATTGGTATTTTTGAAGTGGTGATTGTATAAAAATGGCGGTCGGCGCCTGTGTAGATCAGCTTGCGCTTTTCTAGTTCATCAATTACAGATACGCCCGGTGTTCCATTGACCTCGTCTCCATCGCAAAGGTTTAAGACAAGCGCCCTTTTTATTTCTTGTGTTTTGTTGATTTTATCTATCGTTTTTCTAAAACCCGCCATCGTTACTGGCACCCACTCCCATTCAATATTTAGCTCATGAAAAACGCGCGTATACTCTTGTATACTATGTGTAAAATCATAATAGTGCGCCAGGTTGGGGTCGTCTGTTTCAAAGTGTGGTGCCAAAACCCAGACCTTATAATCTTCCGCGATGTTTTTTATGACTAGTGGGTTCATCCCTTGTGGTTTCTTTTTCCCTCTATATAAACATTCAAGCGATAAGCTTCTGCCTGTTGGGGGCTTAGATATTTTGCACCCTGTATTATCCCCAAACATTGTTGGCTTCCACAATTACACACAAAGGGCTGGCTCATGTCCCACTCGGACGAGGGATAAAAGAAAGAAAGCTCTTCTTCACAAGCAATATCCCGCAGCGCAACCACCATTAGGCTGGTGGTATCAAAAAAACAATTCGGGTTGCAGCCGTGGTTAATGTATTGCAAATATGCCGGGCTTAGCATAATATGTTTGGTGTCGCCCAGCTGCACGGTTAAATAAGATGGGGTGGTGTGAACTTCTCCCGCCGCAAAAGAAGATATCACCTCGCCTGCGGAAAAAAAGCGTCCAGCAAAAAAAGCCTTTTGTCCAGAAGCTACGTCTTCGCGCACTTCGCCAATACTTGTTGCTTCAACAAGTCGGTAAGACTGAGTGATAGGGGTTGATTGCACGGGTTAGTAAAGTGCATGTAAGTTAGATTGCTATTTTCAGCAATCCGGCACTAAAACATCAATGTGAATAAATCATGAACAAACCGCAATAACTACCCGGCGGGCGTTTGCTTTTTAAAAACAGGAACGGTGCTACAGGGTTCGCCATACATTAACGATCGAACAACAGGGCGTAATATTCTTGTTATTTCTAAATATGCGAAATCCCCAATGGGGGTATCCCCACAACCCTTGATAATAACACGCTGGTCCTTGTAATCCACGGGGTTAATTGATTGAATATTTCGAAGAAAAACCTGTTTTCGCATTTCTTCAGGGGTAGCAAGGGCCAGCTCTTTACAAACTGGCTGTAAATAAGAGGCAACCAACATAAAAGCCCAGCTGGGTATAATGGCGTCTGCCGAACAAATAACGGAAACCATCTTGTTTCTGTAAATATCCCAATCTGTATTTTTTAAAGAATCCCGAAACTCTTTTTCTTTTACAATCATACCCATAAACAGATAGTCCTTTAAATCAAGGACTGCTATCTCTCCTTTGGGGTACCAATTTTCGAGATCAATGGTGATGAGTCCGCTTTCTGCAACCTTATTTACAAACTCAGCCATATTTATTGTTGATCAATATCTTTCCTGGCGACGATCCTTAATAGTAGCCGCGTTTCTCAATATAGAAACAGGATTATTGGGGCTGTATTGGTTTGAGGAAGCCTGTTTGGCTTGTTGATAGCGGGACTCGCGTTGTGTAACCACATCGCCATCTAACACCGGTGTGCTGCCAAGATTATCAACCCTTATAACAAAAACACCACTTAACCCTTCGATTACAGCAGGAACAACCTTTCCTTTGTTTGCTGAATTAAAAGCAGCACCCGCAACGCGAGGCTCATAACCAAAGGGTAGAGAGCCGGTAAACCTAATACTATCTGTCACCTCAATCTGTTTTCCTCCAAGCGCAGTTGCCGCAGCCTCTAGTGTGGTAACGGTTCCTACTTTTTTACGAAGTAGTTCTGCTTTTTTCTTGTTTCTAAGAATGGGGTCCACAGAAAGCCTGGCCGATTCTACAGATGCTGTTCCCTCTTCATTCACTTCGGTTACAACCGCAACAATATAGTTGTTGTCAACACGCTCAGGCTTTAGCACATCTCCCTTGCTAGCCTCATAGATAGCACGAACAAAACTGCGAGAAGCGCCAACACCACGAGCCTCATAAGAAACGGGTGTAATATCTGTTGCAACACTCTTTACAA
>CAINBK010000205.1:0-4742 GCA_903846615.1 uncultured Bacteroidota bacterium | reverse complement strand
TTAGAATTATCATGAACTTATAAGTATCGGATGGACGAACACCAATCATTTCGTCCGTAGAAAACATAAACGGACGTATGTAAAGTGAGTGATCAGGAAAAGCAGGAATCCAGTCCTGGTCCAATTTTACCAATTGCAGCATACCATCCATAAAAAATTCGACCGGCACAATCGGCATTTGCATGCGTTCAGCTGAGGCGTTGAATCGCATAAAATTGTCATGCGGACGGAAAATAAAGGGTTTGGAATGTTGATCTTTATATGCTTTTACTCCCTCAAATATTGCCTGCCCATAATGTAAAGCTGCCACGGAGGGGGCAAGTGATAAAGAAGCATAGGGACGAATGGAAATCGAAGTCCATTTGCCATCTACATAGTCTGCTTCTAACATATGATCCGTAAAGTGTTTGCCAAAAGGCAGGTTCTCCAATGAAAGCCCCTTTAACTTGCTTTGTGCAATGGGAACGATAGGAATATCCAGCGCAGCAGTCATAATTCACATAAATTTACAGGGCAAAGAAAAAGAAAAAAACTAACACTCATTAGTATATTTTTACCCAGCTATGTCCATCAATCAAATAGTGCTCACCCCTGAGATTATAGCTGAACTTTTTAAAGAAAGTTTGGTAGGAAATAAGGAGATACTATCAGCTGGACCTAAAAAAACTGAATCAAATTCTAGCCAAGTCCAAACAAAGTTTTTAGGTAAGCACAAAAGTAAAATTCTTGTATTAGTTCATGAACCGCAAGCCGTCTTCCTGCAAGACACCCAACTAGCCTATCTGACACGTATCTTAAACGCATGCCGCTTAACAATTGAGGACATTGCATTGATCAATAGTGCAACGCTGCAGGATTTCAACTACCGGGCCCTACAACAAGAATTTCCATCCAACTTTGTGCTACTCTTTGGCGTAACCCCCACTCAATTACAACTCCCCATTGATTTCCCCTTATACCAATTACAAAAATTAGAGCGAACCACTTTTTTACAAGCTCCCACCCTTGAAGAAATCGAACCATCAAAATCTGACAGAGAAAAACTTTGGCAATCGTTAAAAAAATACTTTGATGTCTGACGCTAGCCGCCAATTAATTTTTGCAACCAACAATCAGCATAAAGCAAATGAGATCAATTCCATTCTAGGAACAGCTTTTAAAATTTGTACGCTTCGTGAGGCCGGTCTAGAAATCGATATCCCAGAACCACATGACACCTTGGAAGAAAATGCAAGGGAGAAATCGCTCACTATCTACAAACTAAAAAACTGGGACTGCTTCAGTGAGGATACGGGTCTTGAAGTGGATGCATTAGGTGGAGCCCCCGGCGTTAAGAGTGCACGGTACGCGGGAGACCATTGCAGTACGGAGGATAACATCAATAAATTATTAAGTGAATTAGCTGACCAACAAAACAGAAAAGCCAGGTTCAGAACTGTTGTTTCACTGATAGAGAAAGGACAAGAATACCAATTTGAAGGAATTTGCGAAGGTTCCATTGGATTTACAAGAAGCGGTGATCATGGGTTTGGCTACGACCCCGTGTTTATTCCTGATGGCGCCACCAAGAGTTTTGCATCCATGACATTGGAGGAAAAAAACAAATATAGCCACCGCAAAAAAGCTGTAGAACAACTAGTAGCGTTCCTGAATCATAAATTATAAACCATGTCTTCCTTAAAACAGTTATTTCCATCAACATTTCAATTTGCCTGCCAATTTCCTGTTCGTATTACTGATATCAACTATGGGGGCCATGTTGGTAATGACCGATTATTGGTCTTTGCGCATGAAGCTCGAATGCAATTTTTACAAGAGTATGGATACAGCGAAATGGAATTGGATCAAACATCGCTCATGCTCACGAAGGCTACGCTAGAAATCAGAAAAGAATTATTTTTTGGGGACCAATTATCCATTGCTGTGCAGGCCCTGCATTTTACAAGCAAAGGATTTGACCTTCTCTATAAAATTGAAAAAATATCTGATGGCCAACCTGTACTAGCTGCCATTGTTTTAACTACGATGCTTTGCTATGATTATAAAAACAAAAAAGTAGCACTACTCCCCGACCAGGTCCTTCAGCGCTTGTCCGTTTGATTCCAGATTTTCCAGCTTTCTTCAGCCTGGATTTGCAAAAGCTCGGCTCCATTTTTAATTCGGGCGCCACGCTCTAACCCTGCCTTTAAAAAAGAAGTACAAGAAGGATTATACACAAGATCGTACAAGGTATGACCAGCACCCACTGATTCATAAGGGATAGGAGGACATCCTTCTACAGCAGGATAAGTTCCTAATGGAGTTGTGTTAATCAATAGCTGGTGGGCTTGAATATCTGAAGCAGTCAATTCATCAAATGCTTTATTAATTCCATCTTTTGCGGTTCGCCCTACAACCGTGTAAGGTATCCCGAGTTTTTTTAACACATAAAAAACCGCTTTGGCAGCTCCCCCATTTCCAAAAACCATGGCTGCTTGTATGCGTGGCTGCAAAAGAGGTAGCAAAGATTGCTCAAAACCAATACAATCCGTGTTATAGCCCTCGCAGTTACCATTACGAATGCGAATGCAATTGCACGCATTCAGCCCTTCGGGAATAAATGAGGTCGATAAAAAGGGCAGTACTGCTTCTTTATAAGGAATAGTAACATTCAATCCCTCCAAAGAGGGATATTCTGCTAATAGGTCAGCAAGGAGCTCTATTTTCTCAAGCGGGAAAAGTTGATATTGGCAATCATTATTTTTTTCCCGAACAAACTTTTCAGCAAAATAGCTTGCAGAAAAAGAGTGAGTCAATGGTTGGCCAATCAGACCAAATAGGCGCATATCTCCTATTTGCTTTTATCGAGATAAAAATGAAAGGTATCTCCACGCAGACCAATTCGCATTGCTTCGAGCGGGATCACTTCTGTTGGAGCAATATTTCCAAGGTTTGCATTACACCCCAATAATTCAATAAAATAAAGCTGCTGGGCTTTTTGAGGCGCTTCCCAAATTATTCGTTCTCCGGGAATTTGAGTGAGTATCTCTTGAACCAACCCCTCACGCACCTCTCCACTTCCCCTGTAAATTCCCACGTTGCCTGCTTCTCTCGCTTCCGCAATCACATAACTTGAGCCTGCTTCTAACTCAGCACGCATTAATTCAATCCACTTATAGGGAGGGATAATATGTGCCGCATCCTTACTGCCCACTTCACTTAACACGGTTCCGTACTGGGTAAGTTTTTCAATGTATCCACACTTTTCCGTATGTGGAATAGTAATGGACCCGTCACTAACTTCCATATAGCTTATTCCATATTCTTTACAGATCCGTATATAATCTTCAAATTGATTGCGGATTAAAAATGCTTCAAATAAAGTTCCACCAAAATAGACAGGGATTTTATAGGACTGATAGAGTTCAATTTTTTCCCGCAGGTTTGGTGAGACATAAGAGGTTCCGAAACCAAGTTTCACAATATCAACATGCGGGTAGGAAACACTCATAAAATTGCGCGCCTCCTCGGTGCTAAGCCCTTTATCCATTACCATGGTTAGTCCTGATTGGCGTGGTTTTGCCAAACGATCGGGCATCTGACTGAGTTCGTAATTCATACGGTTGTATTAATAGGAATTGAAGCCACAAATTTACAGGGAAACTAACTATTTACACAGCTATCGTTTGCGTTTGAATTTAGCAAGCAGCTCTACTACTTGTGTTTGCTGCATCACGGAGGGACGCAATGATAATAACTTCTTGGCCTGTCGTGGATCTTTCTCAAGCGCCTCCTCCAGTTGCTGGAGCGCTTCTTTATTTCTATCAGCACCAAAAAGCGCAGCGACTTTGTAATAAAGAAAAACAACCTTCCCTTTTGTGGCTTGTAAGGCCAGATTTGCCTGTCTCAATACTTCTTCCCAAGCTTGCTCTGCATATAAGCAATGAATCAAAGCTTCCCAACCACCAATTTTTTTAGGCTTGGCTTGTAAGGCAATCAGGTAATGCTCTACTGCTTCCTGCATACGAGAAAGCTGCTCACAACATTGCCCTGCCAGCAGTTGAAAATCATAATCGTTTCGAAACATCCGTAATGCCACTCCCACTTGCTTGTATGCTGCACTCCATTGGGCTTCTGCATAGTAGGTGCAAGCAATTTTATAGAATAACCGACTATCGTCCTTGCGCAAATGGGAAGCTTTTCTGTATTGCAAACGAGCCAATGCCGGCTGTTTGAGTTTTTCATAGCAAAACCCAATAGCCTCATAGATTATATCCTCCGGTTTTGCCAACTCATGAACCCTTTCCAACACTTCAATTGCATCTTTATATCGATGTAGACGTATATAGGCATCCCCCATATTACGGTAGGCGTAATCAAATTTATCCTCAATGGCAACGGCATACTTATAGGCGTCAATTGCCTTTTCGTAGAGTTTTAAACCCTGATAAGCGGCCCCCAAATTAAACCAAGCCAATTCGCTGAAAGGATGCTCGTCGATGATTTCCTGATGTAACCGTATCCCTTCCTCATTCCGGCCTGTAAAGTCTGTCCAAAAACAAATTTTATAGAGCGCTTCTTCATTGAGTGGATCCACGGTCAACACTTCCTTTAAACAATCAAAAACCTTATCAAAATCCTCATAATCGTCATAGACATCGGCCAACTCAAAAAGCAACTCTACTTTTTCTTCTCCTTCAAACTGCCCTAACGCTTTCTCCAGAAGATGGACGGCCTTTTCGGGTTGATCTAAGGCCAAGTAA
>CAINBK010000204.1:0-6229 GCA_903846615.1 uncultured Bacteroidota bacterium | reverse complement strand
TTGTAGTTCATTAAGCAATTGACTGAACCTTCTGAAGCTTTGATCTCAACTGTTTTGAGTTCTTGAATGTTTAAAGACTTGCCTTCCTCTTCGGATCGGCCACTCATGGTTGCTTTTCCATAGTACACGGTATTTAAATAGGAATAGGAGACGCCCGTAATTGAAGAGCCGGTTTGTTTTAATTGAAATTCAACTTTATATTGGCTAAGATCCTTGGTGATAAAATAGCCCTTCCAGATACCGGTCAAATCCTGCCCAGCAATAGTTGCTGATAGTAAAAAAGTGGAAAGAATTAAAAATGTAGAGGTTTTGAGAAACATAGGCAGCTGCAAATATAAAATTTCACGGCTAGTCTTTGCTATGACACCCCTGCAAGGGGTAATTTTAACATCCCATTTTACCCGGTGTTTTACCCTTAAAAAATGCTATTTTTGTTTTCTTTTTTCTGAATTATACAATGATAAAAATAACTTTCCCAGATGGGGCCGTTAGGTCCTATGACAAAGGAGTGACTCCTTTTGAGGTTGCCCGCAGTATTGCGGAGGGCCTTTCTAAAAAAGTATTGGCCGCCAATGTAAACGGTCTGGTCACAGACGCAAACCATCCTATTGATGGAGATGCCGTCCTGCAATTATTAACCTGGAATGATACTGCAGGAAAATCAACTTTTTGGCATTCTTCTGCTCACTTAATGGCTGAGGCGGTTGAATCGATATTTCCAGGTGTCAAATTCTGGGTTGGACCCGCTGTTGAAAACGGGTTTTACTATGACATGGATCTAGGAGACCGAAAAATGTCTGAGGAGGACCTACTTTCTCTAGAAAAAAAGATGAATGAATTGGCAAAAAAGAATAGTGCATTCATCCGAAAAAAAATATCTAAGTCTGACGCTATTCAGTATTTCAGTGAGAAAGGTGATGAGTACAAGTTGGATTTACTGGAGGGATTACAAGATGGAGAAATTACTTTTTATACACAAGGAGATTTTACCGATCTGTGCAGAGGGCCACATATTCCCAATACTTCGTTTATAAAAGCTATTAAGTTAACTAGCATTGCAGGTGCGTATTGGAAGGGAAATGAGAAGAACAAAATGCTGACCCGTGTTTACGGTGTTACATTCCCTTCCCAAAAGGAGTTAGATGAATATCTAACTATGTTGGAAGAAGCTAAAAAGAGGGATCATCGTAAGTTAGGAAAGGAATTAGGTATTTATACAATGGATGATGATGTAGGCCCCGGATTACCTTTATGGCTTCCCAATGGTACTATTATCATTGAGGAATTGGAAAAATTGGCAAAGGAAACTGAACAAGCGGCTGGTTACAAAAGGGTAGTCACTCCCCATATCGCCAAAGAAAGCATGTACCTAACCAGTGGGCATCTCCCGTACTACGCAGATAGTATGTTTCCGCCAATGGAAATGGATGGTGAAAAATATTATTTAAAAGCGATGAACTGCCCCCATCACCATAAGATTTTTGATGCGGAGCCAAAAAGCTATAAGGATCTTCCATTTCGAATTGCAGAGTATGGTACTTGCTATCGCTATGAACAAAGTGGGGAGTTATTTGGCTTGATGCGTGTTCGTTGTTTACACATGAATGATGCGCATATTTACTGCAGCCGCGAACAATTCTTTGAAGAATTCCGAGCAGTGAATGAAATGTATCTCAAGTACTTTCAGATTTTTGGAATTGAGAAGTATGTGATGCGTCTGAGCTTACATGATCCTGCTAAATTGGGTCAGAAATATGTAAATGAACCTGCACTTTGGATAGAGACCGAGGCGATGGTAAGAAAAGTGCTAATCGACACGGGTACTCCTTTTATTGAAGTTCAGGATGAAGCTGCATTCTATGGACCCAAAATTGATGTGCAAATTTGGAGCACGATTGGACGTGAATTTACGCTGGCTACTAACCAGGTAGATTTCAATTCGGGTCTCAAATTCAAGCTTTCATACACAAACAGCAGTAATGAATCAGAGGTCCCTTTGATCATCCATAGAGCCCCACTAGGAACCCACGAACGTTTTATTGGTTTTTTGCTGGAGCATTATGCCGGTCGATTCCCTCTTTGGCTATCTCCGCTTCAGGTTAAAGTACTTCCCATTAGCGACAAATTCTTGCCCTATGCAAAACAGGTTGAACAGGCTTTATTAGAAAGTGGAATACGGGTAGAAATTGATGACAGAAACGAGAAGATTGGTAAAAAAATTAGGGATACGGAGCTTTCTAGAACTCCCTTTATGTTAGTTGTGGGAGAAAAAGAAATGCAGGAAAACAGTGTTTCAGTTCGTAGACAAGGATTAGGGGATCAAGGAATGCAATCCTTCGATACTTTTAAAAATCAAATTAGGGACGAAATTCAGTCCCGGAAAGGTTAAAAATTATAATTTAGTCACCTAAAACCCTTCAATGACAGCACCACAGAAACCCGGAGGCGGATTTAATCGCCCACCCGGAAGCGGTCCAAGACCTTTTCAAGGACCGGGAGGAAATCGATTCAGAGGTAAAATGCCTCCCAGAAAAGAAGCAGAACATAGAATTAATCATTTTATAAGAGCACAACAGGTAAGACTTGTCGGCGACAATGTTGAAGTAGGTATTTATTCAGTACAGGATGCATTAAAGCAAGCACAGGAACAAGGCTTGGATTTGGTGGAAATTTCTCCTAATGTGGATCCACCAGTCTGCAAGATTATTGACTACAATAAATTCCTCTACGATAAAAAGAAAAAGGAAAAGGAAATGAAGGCCAAGAGTAAGGCCTCCGAGGTAAAAGAAATTCGTTTTACGCCTAATACGGATGATCACGACTTTGATTTCAAGGCAAAACATGCCATCGAGTTTTTAAAAGAGGGAAATAAAGTAAAGGCCTACGTGCAGTTTAAAGGTCGTTCCATTCAGTTTCAAGATCGTGGGCAACTTCTCTTATTAAAATTTGCAGAGCGATTAGCCGAAACGGGCGTATTAGAAAATATGCCAAAAATGGAAGGACGTCGTATGCTAGCGATGTTTGCTCCAAAAGGCAAGAAAAAATAAAATAAAATCAACCCCATATGCAAAATCTAAAGGCAAACTTTTTGCTTTGTTTCTGCAGCTTTTTACTTCTTACAGTACAAGCGCAGCAACCAGCTCCTTCGCCGGCAAATGCACAGCGTCCTGATACCACACGCCGTGGACCAGGATTGCCCCCAGCCGCCTCAACGGCTCCTAAACCATACAAGGAAGTTATCACAGCTAAAGCTGAGACCAGCAAAGGAATTTTCTGGGTACACAAAGTAGAAGATCGATTCTATTTTGAGATTCCTGATTCTTTACTTCAACGCGACATGCTAGTAGTAAATAGGATTTCACAAGCTCCTGCTGGTTTACGTAGCGGTGGTAGTTTTTTTGGTTACGCAGGTGACCAAATTGGACAGAACGTTGTGCGTTTCGAAAAAGGGCCTAAGAATCGTATTTTCATTCGTACTATTTCATATGCAGAATATGCGAAAGATTCTACGTCCCCAATGTTTACCACCGTTTCAAAATCAAATGTTCAACCAATTGTTCAGTCTTTTGACATAAAAGCATTCGGTAAAGATTCAATCAGTTCAGTAATTGATATTACTGATTTCATCAGTGGTGATAATGATGTTTTGCATTTTAGTTCGTCCTTAAAATCTTCTTTACGAATTGCTGCACTCCAAGCTGATAAGTCCTATGTAGTAGCAGTTAAGGCTTACCCAATCAATGTTGAGATCAAAGCCATCAAAACGTATGGTAGAAGCCCAGCCCTGCCATCAGGTCCTGGTGGAGGAATGATGGCTGGAGGTGGTGGAGGAAACATGACTATGGAGCTAAATAGTTCAATTGTGATTCTCCCTAAAACACCTATGCAGGCACGTTATTTTGACCCTCGTGTAGGATTTTTTGCAGTTGGATACACTGATTTCGATGTTAACCCACAAGGAGTAAAAGATATTTCACTCATTAAACGCTGGAGATTGGAGCCTAAACCTGCCGATCTTGAGAAATACAAAAAGGGCGAACTGGTAGAGCCTGCAAAGCCAATTATTTTCTACATCGATCCAGCTACTCCTGAAAAATGGATTCCCTATTTAATTCAAGGCGTGAATGATTGGCAAGTTGCTTTTGAGAAAGCTGGTTTCAAGAATGCCATTCTCGGCAAAAGAGCACCTAGCAAAGCAGAGGACAGTACCTGGAGTCTTGATGATGCGCGTAATTCTGCGGTTGTATATAAGCCATCAGACATTCCAAACGCTAGTGGCCCTAGCATTTCCGATCCTCGCAGTGGTGAAATCATGGAAAGTCATATCAATTGGTATCATAACGTAATGCAACTGCTCCGAAATTGGTATATGATTCAGTGCGCCCCCAATGATCCAAGAGCACGTCAATTACATTTTCCTGATTCGCTGATGGGAGAGTTAATTCGCTTTGTTTCTTCGCATGAAGTGGGGCATACCTTGGGACTTCGTCATAATTATGGTTCCAGCTCAAGCGTACCTGTAGAGAATCTAAGAAACAAGGCATGGGTAGAAGCTAATGGGCATACTCCTTCTATCATGGATTATGCACGTTTTAATTACGTAGCACAACCAGAAGACAATATCAGCACGTCTGGACTGTTCCCTCGAATTGGTGATTACGACAATTGGGCAATAGAGTGGGGTTATCGTTTATTCCATGAATACAAAAGCCCCGATGCAGAGCAATCAAAACTCAACACTTGGGTAATTGAGAAACTAAAAAATAATCGCCTTTGGTTTGGTACGGAAACAAATCCGGACGATCCTCGTTCACAGAGTGAACAAGTAGGTGATGATGCCATGAAAGGCAGCTCTTATGGTATTAAGAATTTACAGCGAATAGTACCCAATCTTCAAAATTGGACGCGTGAAGCCAATGAGGATTATGAAGGTATGAAAATCATATACCAAGAAGTTGTGTCACAGTTTGCTCGTTACAATGGGCATGTAGCCAAATACATTGGTGGAATCATGGAAACACCAAAAACACAGGAACAAACTGGTCCGGTGTATGAGCTAGTAAGCAAAGCAAAGCAAAAAGAGGCGTTGGATTTTTTGCAAAAACAATTATTCAACACACCCACCTGGTTATTAGATCAGCAAGTATTTGATAAAACAGGGCAGAGTGGATTAACTATTGTAGGTTCTGTTCAAGATAACATTCTTAATAGAATCATGAGCAGCCGTACGCTTACCAAGCTAGTTGAAGCTGAGGCAGCAGCCGGTAAAAAGGCTTACGGTATTTTGGAGTACATGGGAGACGTAAAAGCAGGTGTTTGGTCTGAGCTTGCAACCAAGAAGCCAATAGATGTATATCGTAGAAATCTGCAGAAAACTTACGTTAACACACTAATCAATATTTTAAATCCACCTGCAGTTTCAGCAGTATCATTTGGTGGTGGCTTCGGTCCTGCTGCACCAAGTCTTGTAAGTGCTGAAAAATCAGATGTTAGAACAGTTGTTAAGGCTCATTTACAGCGTTTAAAGGCAGATGCTAGTTCAGCAGCAGTTGTTTATACAGATACAATGAGCAAGATCCATCTTCAAGATATTAGTGACAGAATTTCTAAAGCCCTGGATCCTAAATAATTGCAATTTATATGTAAAATTAAAAACCAGGCTTTATTCGAAAGAGCCTGGTTTTTTGTTGCTCATAAGCTAGATTCGCTTAACTTTGCAACCCATTACCGAAGAGGTTCGAAAAAGGTCCCCCTGTGGGGAATGCCTCAAGGGTTAAACATTAATACTATTACCGATGCCAAAGGTAAAAACCAATTCTAGTGCCAAAAAACGCTTTAAAGTGACTGGTACTGGAAAAATCATGCACCAAAAGAGTTTCAAGCGTCACATTCTACCTAAAAAGTCCAAAAAAAGAAAACGTAACATGCGTTTAGATGGAACTGTTGCTAAATCACATGTTGATTTTGTAAAACGACTCCTTAGACTTAAGTAATCAAACTCTTTTATTCAATCTTAATTTCTGAATTATGCCACGTTCAAAAAACGCCGTCGCTTCCAAAGCCAGACGTAAAAAAATATTAAAGCAAGCAAAAGGTTTTTATGGTAAACGTAAAAACGTATTAACTGTAGCCAAAAACGTTGTTGAAAAGGGGATGACCTACATGTTTGTGGGTCGCAAATTAAAGAAGCGTGAATATCGTTCTTTATGGATCGCTCGTATCAATGCTG
>CAINBK010000203.1:0-2995 GCA_903846615.1 uncultured Bacteroidota bacterium | reverse complement strand
GAAGCAGAAATTTACCATGAATTTTTAAGTAAAAAAGCAACAGGTGTTGCATACCATAGCATTATAGCGAGTGGCGACAATGCAAGAACGTTACACTACACAAGCAATAACAATCAATGTAAGGATGGAGAATTAATCTTGATGGATTTTGGCGCGGCATATGGCGGATACAATGCAGATTTAACAAGAACAGTTCCAGTAAACGGTAAGTTTACTAAAAGACAAAAGGAAGTGTACAACGCCTGTTTGCATTTACATGATTATGCAAAATCAATTTTAAAGCCAGGCATTAGTATTTTAAATTTTACCGATAAAGTAGGAGAAGAAGCAACAAAACAATTCCTGAAAATTGGTTTGATTTCTAAAGCGGATGTTAAAAACGAAGATGCAGAGAATAGAGCATACCGTAAATATTTATACCATGGCATCTCACATCATTTAGGAATAGATGTACATGATTTAGGTACAAGAACCGCGCCAATTCAAGCTGGAATGGTATTTACAGTGGAGCCGGGGATTTATATTAAGGAAGAGGGTATGGGTGTGCGTATCGAAAATAATGTTTGGGTGACTGCAAAAGGAAATCAAGATTTATTTAAGAATATTCCAATCAAGGCAGAAGAGATTGAAAATTTAATGAAAAGAAAAAAATAATTCGATTCCAAGATGCGTCAACAAATCCCCAATATCATCACCCTGCTTAATTTATTTTTAGGATGCTTAGCAATTGTAAGTTGCTTTCAATTTGGGACGGTGGCTTCTATCTCTGAATCGGGGGAAATGCTGATAGAAATTCCTGAGAAATTATATTTAGCAAGCTTGTTCATTGGGCTTGCGGCAGTGGTCGATTTTTTTGATGGATACGTTGCTAGATTATTAAATGTCCCTTCTGAAATGGGCAAACAATTAGATTCTTTAGCAGATGTGGTGAGTTTTGGCGTAGCACCTGCTTGTATCGTGTATCAATTTTTAAGACTGGCATTGGCCAATGATGTGAATGCACTAGCTACAAGTAGTTGGTTATTTGCACCGGCATTTTTGATTCCAATGGCGGGTGCTTATAGACTAGCAAGATTTAATTTGGATACAACCCAATCTACCTATTTTAAAGGGGTACCTATTCCGATGATTGGAATTTTAACCGCTGTTTTTCCATTGATCTATTGGCAGCCTTCTTATGGCATCATTTCAAAGCTTTTATTGAGCCCGATATTTTGGTACAGCTATATTTTAGTAGTGAGTTATCTTATGGTCATGACTAGACCAATGTTGGCGCTTAAAAGCTTATCCAATAAGAAAAAATTAATCCTTCCATTAGGGATAGTAGTCCTAGAAATTGTTATTTCTGCCCTATTTTTTAAATGGTACGCGATTCCATTTGGCTTTATTGGCTATTGCATAGTATCTTTGATGTATCCAAAAACAATCACTCAATAACAAAGTATGATCTATCAAGTACAAATTAAAGTAATGCCGTTGAAGGATTTATTAGATCCACAAGGAAAAGCAGTTTTAGGCGGATTACATAATTTAGGTTTATCAGGTATTCAAGACGTTCGCGTTGGAAAAAATATCAACTTACAAATAGAAGCTGCCGATGAAGCTGCTGCAGTAGCGATGGCAACAGAAGCAAGTAAGCAATTATTAGCGAATGCGGTGATGGAATACTTTGAAGTAGTGGTATTATAATCGACTTCATTCATTTACAACCATGTTATATTTAGTCCCTACACCCATTGGAAATTTAAAAGATTTTACTTTTAGAGCGGTAGAGACTTTACAAGCTGTGGATTTTATTTTATGTGAGGATACCAGAACCTCCTCCAAGTTGTTACAGCATTATCAAATTCAGAAGCCACTCACGCCTTTTCATCAACACAATGAACATAAAATTGTGGAGCACTTAGTGCAACAATTGATGGCAGGAAAAAATATCGCACTCATCACTGACGCAGGTACACCAGGTATTTCTGATCCGGCATTTTTATTGGTTCGTGCTTGCAAAGCAGCAGGTGTTCCAGTAACAAGCTTCCCGTGATCGTTCTTACGGCAGCCGATGGCGACGAAGAGGTAACCCGTGCTTTCGAGATGGGCGCAGATGACTTTCTGCGTAAGCCGTTCAAGAGTGCCGAACTAATCGCACGGATCCGCAGTCTTTTGCGGCTGCGCGAGTATGTGGACATGCTGGCACGCCGTGATCGCGACGCTCGGGTAGTGCTTGAGCTCACGCAAACGCTGTCCTCCACGCTGGACTTCCGCGAAATTCTGTACACCGTTGTTCGTCGCATTGCTGACGTGGTGAAAGTTGAACGCTGCAGCATCGTTCTGGTCAAAGATGAAGGGCGGGTAGGCTACGTCGTCGCGGCGTCGGACGATCGTGAGTTGCGAGACCTTCCGATCGACCTAGACAACTACCCTGAGATTCGGAGGGTCCTCGAGACAGGCGCTCCGCTGATCATCGACGACGCAGCGACCGACCCGATGCTCGACGTTGTCCGGACTACAATTCCAAAGGCTGCTTTCAAGTCCGCCGTTTGCATTCCGATCGTGTACGAGGAGCGACCTCTCGGGGTGCTATTCCTGCGAAGTCAGAGCAATCGAAACCCAAGACTCGAAGAGCTTTCGCTGGTCCGGACCGTGGCCAGCGCCACCGCGATAGCCCTCAGAAATGCGCGCATCATGCAGAGTCTCCGGGATCAGACTCGAGAGAGCACTTACCTGCGCTTTGAGGCAGAACGGCGTATTCGGGCGCTTGAGCCGTACGCCGACTTCTTTCACGCCTCTGCTGACGGCATCCTCGTCGTGGACGAGCTGGCAAACGTGCTGTTTTCCAATCCCCGAGCGCGCGAAATGTTGGGAGATCGGTTGCACGACTTCGCCAACGCATCCTTCTTCGATTGGCTCACCGAGGAGGGTCGTAGAAAGTTGACGCTCCTGATCGGTGAACTCGTGACGGATGCCGGACCGTCGTCGCGGCTCTCACGGGCGACAGACT
>CAINBK010000202.1:0-12694 GCA_903846615.1 uncultured Bacteroidota bacterium | reverse complement strand
GGAGCTGGAGGTATATAACTATGCAAAGTGTTAGTATGTGTCTCGTAGAAATAAAGCAGCACCGGATATTTTTTTGAAGAATCAAAATTTTCTGGTAGATAAAGCACACCACTTGCCGGTTTGCCATTCAGCGCTTTCCAGCGATATAAAGAAGAACTTCCCCACCAATACTCGTTCTGTTGGGGATTTAAAGTAGTCAACTTTCGTGAAGGAGTTGCAGTCTCCCAATTCCACACATGTAGATCTGGCGATTGATCAAAACGCTCCTTCGTAAATAATAATGCGGATGTATTTTTTGACTTAATAGGCAGCCCATACGCAAATGCACCAGCCTCCCGATATTTCCAACTTAGTTGACCATTAATCAAAGAAGCAATTGCCATACCGGCAGACTTGTCGACTTGCTGTTGAAATCGCCAACAACTCATCGAAGATTCCAGCACATACTTTTCTTTGGGATCCAACCTAACATACCGGTAATTTTCTTTGTTAACTCTTCCAATCTTTGTAAAGTTTACAGCCGCTCTCTTTGCCCGAATATCCACCTTCCAAGCATCGTATCGATCATAGATCAATAATGAAGTATCCCCGGGCAACCATCCGGCAATTCCGTATGGATCAGCAGGGCCTGGTGAATCGTGTTCCTCATCATACAGCGGAAACGGGATAGTTTTTGTAATCACATTTACTTTTCCATCCTGCCAAGCCACAAATTGTTTTAATGCATAATCATACCAAACTAAGGCCGCCCCATCAGGAGATACGGATGAGGTACTAATTACTCCTGAAACAGTTTTTTTGACCAGCATTGTATCTCCTGTAGTAAGTTGAATACGATAAATATCTTTTTTGGTCATTCCAGTCCATTGCGAAGAAACTCGATTACCCCAATCGGTAATAATGTATCCAAACATTGCGTCTCCATGGTCTGGAAAAAGTACTTGAGTCAACTCAGGGGTTTCCAATTGGATAACATGCTGATTTGAAAAATCATACAGAGCCAAGAAACTCTTTTCAAGATCTCTTTTCAGATTATACAACTGCTGTGTCTGCAAATAATCATCGTTATAATGCCATATGTCTACTTTAACTTGATCGATTTCTGGCAAACTGGTATCCGCAGCGGATCGTATCGGCGCAGCACCAAAATAAAGTCTTTGCCCCGATTTACTAAATCGAGGTTTTCCGAACTCACTCACGGTAAATCCCAGTTTCATTCCTGGTGTATATCTGTCAATTAACAATAAGGAGCTGTCGGCTTGAGACTTGTAATAATATAATTTGAAATATTTGATCAACTCTTTAGGACGAGCATCCCGTTCAGCAATAAAAACCAATTGCTGACCATCCCTTGAAAAAACGAAGGATCTAAAATCATTACCCCCTCTGGCTATTGTTTTTATGGATGCACTTTCGCCAGCAAATAAAAATACCTGATTAGCCCCTAAAGAATCCTTTGGATCTTTGACCTGCTCTCCAGTTACATAACTACCAGAATCTGCAACTTCATAATCTGTAACGCGTGGTATTATTTTCTCGCCCCCCTTGTCAAGTTGTATCAGTAACAACGGGGATGCTGTTTTAGAATTCTCTTGTCCTTTATCCGTTGTCTCCAAATGAATAGCCAGTAAACCCTCAATCGCCGCAGGCATTTTAAAGCTACGAACCTGAGGAATTCTCTTTCTCTCCCCCACCCCTAATTCAAAAATGCAAAGAGAATCCTTAGGGAAATCTTCGGGTTTTTTCTTTTTAATCCTTGCTTCTCGGATCGAAGCATAAGAAGGTTTGATTCTAAAAACAAGGAATCTACCGGTAGCACTTAATTGCGGAGCAGCACCACGGGGATAAATAATTTCTTGCTCAGAAGTTAGAGAACGAATTACCAAGGTAGGATCTCCTTCTTGCACTTCAATTACATAGGACACCCATTTGCCATCGTGGCTAACTAATCGATCGCCCACCCTTTGCCAATTATCGTAAACGGAGTGATCAAGTGCCTTTTTTTGCGCTGAAACACCAGCATAGAAAAATATCCCAAAAACCAGGGTAATGGCAAATTGCTTCATAAAATTATTTGTAACGGGTAAGTTACTTCAAACCATTCATTCCTTTGATTGTTGTACCCTGATAATTCTATATGAAAAAGATTCTTACCCTTCTCCCCTTGATTTGTTGCAGCCTATATGTCCTTGGACAGGGCTTGGGCACAATTTCCGGTTCTGTAACGGATAAAAATTTATTGACAGCAATACCCGGGGCTACTGTAAGTCTCGAAGGGACTCCGCTAAGTGCTATAACCGATACCCTAGGTAGATTTAGAATAACAGGCGTACCCCCTAAAACGTACACTCTCAAAATTTCAGTTGTTGGCTATACCACAGCGGTTTTCTACAACCTGGTTCTTACCTCCGGAAATGAAACGAACCTTTCGGTGCAGATGGAGCCAAAATCACAAACTCTGGAAGAAGTGCTTGTAAAAAACCGAAAAACAGCGGTAGCCGCAAGTTTAGAAACCCCACTCAGTGTACAAAAATTGACTGCAGAGGAAATACGAAGTAATCCCGGTGGTAATTTTGATATTTCCAGAGTTATTCAGGCACTTCCAGGTGTGGGCGGAACCAGTGGCAGCGTTGGAGGCTATAGAAATGATATTATAATTCGCGGAGGAGCTCCTAATGAGAATGTATACTATCTAGATGGAATTGAAATACCAACAATCAATCACTTTGCAACACAAGGAAGCGGAGGTGGCCCAACTGGAATTTTAAATGTTAGTTTCATTGAAGAGGTAAAACTATCGACCTCTTCCTTTGATGCACGATATGACAATGCGCTCTCCTCTGTTTTTCAATTCAAACAGCGAAATGGCAACCCCAATCGTTTACAAGGTAATGTTCGGCTAAGTGCCACTGAATTAGCTACGACCTTAGAAGGGCCATTATCCCCTAACACAACCTTTCTGGCTTCAGCACGTCGATCATATTTACAACTTCTTTTCAAAGCAATCGACTTACCCATACGACCTAACTATTGGGATTTTCAGACCAAAATAACCCACCGGATTAATAAAAAGCTAACCTTAACCTTCCTGGGCTTGGGTGCAATTGATGAATTTAATTTTGGAGTACCCAGAGAAGCCACTCCAGAAAAACTTTATGTACTGGATGCTACCCCCTCCATCAACCAGTGGAACTATACAGTAGGCGCCAGTCTCCGAAAACAAATTACCCGAGGCTATTGGAACCTTGCATTGAGCAGAAGTATGTTAGATAATAGCATTGAAAAGTTTGATGGTAATCAGTACGGGAATGAAACCAAACGAAGAACGGGAATATTTTCACAGGAAATTGAAAATAAACTACGCTTTGACGTAAATCGTAGCTACAACAATTACAAGATATCATACGGAATAGTTGCGCAGTATGTGAAAAATAATAATGATGCCTTTCAACGCATCAGACAGGAGTTCAGAGATGTGAATGGCACTTTGATCCAACCCGCAGTAATCGTAAAATATGCAAGTGCTATTAATTTTTGGAGAACGGGTGGATTCTTTCAAATAAGCAAAAGGACACTTGCAAATAGGCTCAGCCTCAGCGCCGGATTGAGAACAGATTTAAACAGCTTTACAACTACAGGAAACAACCCGTTAAAAACCCTGTCAGGCAGATTTAATGCATCCTATACACTCTCTGAACGATGGACACTAAATGCATCGATCGGAAATTACTTTAAAATTGCCCCCTATACCATTCTAAGTCACACCGACAATACAGGGAGATTTACAAACAAGGATGCCAACTATACAGAAAGCATTCACTATGTAGCTGGCATTGAATACTTGCCTGCTCCCACTACACGCTTTACGCTGGAAGGTTTCTACAAACGTTACAAACAAGTCCCCATTTCAGTCCGGGATGGAATTTCGTTAGCTAACTTGGGTGGAGACTTTACTGTATTGGGAAATGAAGATGTAACAACCAATGGGGAAGGGAATGCTGCAGGCATTGAACTATTCTTCCAACAAAAACTTACCAAGCGATTCTTTACCACATTATCCTACACGTTATTTTACAGCCAATACAGCGGGTCAAATGGAAAACTAATTGCCAGCGCATGGGATAATCGTCATCTGGTATCCTTTTTAGGTGGATATAAACTGAAAAGAAACTGGGAAATTGGCTTAAAGTTTCGCTTACAGGGTGGCGCGCCATTCACTCCATTTGATATGGCGGCATCGCAGTTAAATTATTTGACCTCGGGGACAGGCTTACTAGATTATAGCCGATTAAATAGTCAGCGATTAGCGCCTTTTCATGCAAGCGATATTCGCATTGACAAAAAATGGAACTTCAGGCAACTAACGTTCAACTTATTTCTTGATGTTACCAATTGGTATGTTGCCAAAAGTCCAGCCTTTCCACAATTTACCTTTGAAAGAAATCAAACCAATACTGCATTTTTAACAAGAGATGGTCAACCACTACAGCTCAATGGAAGTAATGGAATCCCCTTTATTTTATCAAACGACGAGGGTACGCCTATACCAACCATTGGGTTTATAGTTGAATTTTAATTGGGGAAATTACTCTCGAATTTTTTCTTTTTTTGCTGTAATAACAACAAATGGATCAGCAAGGCAGCCATGATCAAACAAAAGCCGATATAAAACCATTTACTCAGCAATTGATCTTCTCTGTAAACTATAAACGCAAGCAAAATACCATAGACTGGCTCAAGATTATAAGAAAGGTTGACTGTAAAGGCTGACAACTTTTGCAGAGCTGCCCCAGAAAGCTGGAACGCCCAAACAGAACAAAGCCAGGACAGTACAAGAAGCCATCCAAAATCCGCCCAAGTGGGAGTTAAACGAATTGTTTCAAATGCTATTCCATAAAACGGAATCAATAAAAGGACAAAAACAAATCCAAAAGACTGCTGCCATACCAACAAAGTCTCTACATTAGTTTTCTTAAGTATCTCCCTATTCATGATTGGGAAAAGTGCAGCGAACAATGCCGAAACAACTCCCAAAGCAATTCCCCATGTGTATCGCGCATCAAAGTGAAATATCAAATAAACCCCTGTAAGGGTTACCAATCCTAATGAGAGTTCAATGAGGTTAACTCTTTTACGAAGTAGTACAGGTTCCAACAAAGCAGTAAAAAAACTAACCAAGGCAAAACACACTAGGGCAATCGAGACATTAGCATATTTAATAGCCCCATAAAAAGTCAACCAATGCGTTGCAGCAAAGATAGCTGCCAAGAATATTTTAAATTGTAAAGAACGAGGGACCTGATGAATTGCTTTTCTCCAACTAAAAACCGCCCACATAGTAATTGCTGTAAATAGCAAACGATAGCATACGATCATCAGCTCATTCAGAGAAATAAGGCGCCCTAAAATTCCAGTTAAACCGGCTAATAGTACCGCCCCATGTAACTGCAAGTAGGCTTTTCGCATGGTTTAGTTCATCAATTGCTCGGAACGATAATCGGTTGTTGAAGCATATTTTCTTAGCCGCCAAACACCTAGCACCCCTTCCTTAATAATGCCTTTGTTCATCTTAGAGCTACCGCGCGTACGATCCTGAAATACAATAGGCACCTCCTTGATGCAAAATCCTAATTGCCAAGCCGCATATTTCATTTCAATTTGAAAAGCATAGCCAACAAACCGAATTCTGTCGAGATTAATTTCAGCCAGCACAGCTGCCCTATAACATACAAATCCAGCAGTGGGATCCTGTACACGCATCTTAGTAAGAATACGGGTATAGAAAGAGGCGCCCTTCGATAACAAAATGCGTGAGAAAGGCCAATTGACCACTCCACCACCCCTCACATACCTAGAACCTACGGCAATATCAGCGTTATCAAATGCGCAAGCATTGTACAAACGAATTAAGTCATTTGGATTATGAGAGAAATCGGCATCCATCTCAAAAATAAAAGCATAATTCTTTTCAAGAGCCCACCTAAATCCGTGAATATAAGCCGTACCAAGCCCCCCCTTTCCTTTTCGTTCTTCTAAAAACAAACGACCTGGAAAAGAAGTACTAAGATCTCTTACTAATTGAGCAGTCTGATCCGGAGAGGAATCATCAACAACTAAAACATGAAAATCACCAGCCAAGGCCAACACAGCTTGGAGAATAGAGACAATATTCTCCCTTTCGTTATACGTTGGTATTATTACGAGCTTATCCATTTTTTCGAAGCATGGCACGGGTATAGATTTCAGTAAGCTTGTTTTTGGTATGCTGTGGAAAATCACCTTTCATCATCCAATCGTAATATTGAGGTTCAGCCCTCAAAACCTCTGCAACAGACTTCCCTTTAAACTTACCAAAATTGAATACTTCTACTCCATTTTCCCATATGAATCGACGAGCAAAATCAATGATTGGCTCTTCACCAGTTACCTTTAGAATTGCATCGACAGAACTGCCTAATTCCGGATATCGCTTTACTTGTGCCTCTAAAATTTCAACAGTGGCCACTACATCGGCCTCTGCACTGTGTGCATTCTCCAGCGACTTTTGACAATAAAACTGATAAGCGGCAGATAATGTGCGAGGCTCCATCTTATAAAATATTTGCTGCACATCGATCAATCTTCGTCCCTTCATATCAAATTCAACCTGTGCGCGCAAAAACTCCTCCACCAACAGGGGTATATCAAACCGATTTGAATTATACCCTCCTAAATCACAGCCGTCAAGCATTTGTTTTAATTCTTGGGCCACCTGGGAAAATGAAGGGGCATCTTTAACCATCTCATCCGTTATCCCATGCACATCGCTAGAAGCTTTTGGAATGGGCATACCGGGATTTATCAATTTACGCTTAGTGGTTCTAGTGCCATCCGCCAGCACTTTAACAATTGCAATTTCAATTATTCGATCGGTGCCCAAATTGACACCGGTAGTTTCCAGATCAATGAAAGCCAATGGCTTGGTAAGCTGTAACATAGGAGTAAAGGTAGGATTTAGATGAGTGATTCACCTTAAATTTATTCATAAATACCCCTTATGTCAAGTAGGGTATACCAAATTTGTTAGCTTTGCGTTCAAACCTAAAAAGATGCGCAGATTTCTTTCAATAATATTGGGTCTTTTGTTTCTTTCAGGAATTTTATATTCCTGTGTGGCCCCTCGAGAAGGCTGCCCAATGAATGCAGCTCCACGCACTAAATACAGGGCTTAGTAATAAACGGATATTTTAATATCCTTGCGCGTTGATAAAGTTAACCAGCGACGCTGTATTCTTGAGCTTCAATTTTCTAAGAATGTTATAGCGATGCACCTCCACGGTTTTTAAAGAAATATCCAGACTTCTTGCAATTTCTTTAGAAGAAAGCCCCTCCTTAATTAGTTGTACCACTTCTATCTCCCGCTTAGATAGCATATTCATGTCGGGGTGTCCACTATCATCATCCAACTCCTGTTGAGCAACAATATTTTTAATTTCTTCACAGATGAATTTGTTACCGGCATTGACCTCTAAAATCGCATTAACAAACTCGTCTCTCGAAGAATTTTTTGTTACATACCCCTTAGCCCCCACCTGAAACATGCGTCGCGCATAGGCTGGAAGCGCATGCATAGAAATGGCTACAACCCGTGCTTCAGGTAAATCACGAAGAATAATTTTTGTTGCATCAAAACCGTTTACTGGAACCATATTGATATCCATGAGTATGATATCAGGGTTCATTTTTTTTACCAAGGATAGTGCTTGATCAACGTCACTTGTTTCACCAACAACTTCAAAACGAGGATCAGCATTTAAAATGATGGACCATGATTCACGGATTAATTTATGGTCATCGATCAATAGAAGAGCGATCTTGCCCATAGGATAAGATTTTCACAGGATTAAGGTATATGCAATATACATAAACCATCCGAAAATCAAAACCCCATAAAAAGACTGGAGTTTTTATCAATTTTTACTTTGAATCTTGGCGAGCCCAAGTATCAGTCCTGCCAATCATTGATATCCCAATATACCCCCTCACCTCTATAGAGCTTGAACTAATCATTTTGATTTTACAGGAATAAGTCTTTCCATTTTTGGGGTCGTAAATATTCCCGTCTTTCCAACTATTTTTTTCATCAAACTGAAATCCCCAAACATTTACCAAACCTAAAATCGGGCGGCTTCTGCTAGATTCTTCAGGATGATTCCTGTCAATTTTTGGTTTTCCAGTTTCAGGATCGTTAGGCTCTTTGAGCCACACAATTTTACCTTGATACTTTTGACCATTTTTGTATATACGAACAATCGCATTTCCAGTTCCAGTTTTCCAATCGCCAAGTATAGCATCAGGATTGTCTTGTAGCACACTGAATGAGGAAATTAATGACAAAAGAGTAAAGCTTATTATTAGCAATAACCAGTAACGACTAATAAGTTTACTCTTACACATAAAATGAATAGTCATAACAAAACATTTGGTTTAGTAAAAAAAGTGGAGGCGACCGGATTCGAACCGGTGTCCAAACATATTCGTCGAAAGCCTTCTACATGTTTATTCCAGAATTATTTGTCGGGGATAGACAGGAACCGGACAAACCAATCTACCCCGTAGTCGTAATTATCTTAGAAAAGCAGCACGACCATCTCTTTTGCAAGAGACCAGCTTTTTGCAACCTGTTTTGTTTGTTGAGTCGGCGGCGGGGTGTGGTAACAGATAAACCGGCCCGGCGGCCCTAATGACTACCTAATCACTGATTAAGCAGCCATGGCATACTGAGTATTGCCATTTATAGTCTCGTATTCAGATTAAACTGCTAATTACGCAACGCAGTACATGCTTATACTTTCAAAGAGCTATGCTGTCAAAACCAAACGCCCCCTTAGAAATGCAAAGTTCGTTTATTTCCCCCAACCCAACCAGTCGTTGGCATTGGCATAAATCATAAGGGAAAGTAACAGCACCATTCCAACGAGCTGTGCATACTCTAAAAATTTATCACTAGGCTTTCGCCCGCTTATCATCTCATACAACGTGAAAAGAACATGGCCTCCATCTAACGCAGGAATTGGCAAGAGGTTCATGAACGCCAACACGATGGAAAGAAAGGCAGTAATTCGCCAAAATGCCTCCCAATCCCACACAGAGCCAGGAAAGATAGACCCCATCGACTTAAATCCTCCTACTCCTTTGTAAGCGCCGGTATCAGGATCCAAGATTTTTTTGAACTGATCAATGTAATCCTGCAACTCAGCGCCTGCCTTTTTTACTCCACCAGGTATGGCTGCAAAAAAAGAAAGCTTGTTTATCTCCAATTTAATCCAACCCAGACTATCCATCTGCTGATAGTTGTATCCATAAGCCAAGAAACCTATTCTTCCCTGTTCACTTACTGGCATTTTCAATTCAATTTCAGTTCCGCCTCTTTCAATCAATAAATTAATAGTATCCCCATTATATTGCGGAAGTTGCTCTTGTAATTGATCATAATACTCAAATCGATTATTGTCAACTGCAAGCATCTTGTCGCCAGGTCTTAGCCCCGCTTTGTATGCGGTGCTAGTATCTGGAACTAAATAAGCAATCGCAGGTCTGCGCGCTTCCAGAAAACCACGACGGTCTTTATTCCTATTTTCTACCAATTGACCGATCATATCCTTATCTAACTCAAGTGTAATCAGCTCCTGACCTCTTTGGACTTGCACACGTTCACCAAGAATTAGCTTACGACGCAACTTCTCAAAATCATTAACAGGCTGGTTGTCTATTGATATAATACGGTCTCCGTTACGAATACCCATCTTATAAATAGTGCTATCCACAACATGCACGCCATATTTCATAGATGAAGTGGGAATCTTTTTATCACCCCAAATCATTAAAATAAATGCATAAATGACAAATGCAACCAGCACATTCATCACTACACCTCCCACCATAATGATTAAACGTTGCCAGGCTGGCTTACTTCTAAACTCCCAGGATTGAGCAGGCTTACTCAAAGCCTCCTTATCCATACTTTCATCAATCATTCCGGAAATCTTTACATAACCACCAAGCGGGAGCCAACCTACCCCATATTCTGTTTCGCCTTTTTTCTTTTTGAATAAAGAAAACCAAGGATCAAAAAACAAATAAAACTTCTCAACACGACAGCCAAACCAACGAGCTGTAATAAAGTGGCCAAACTCATGCAGGATAACTAAAATAGAAAGAGAAAGTAACAGCTGAGCAGCCTGTAGTCCAACTGCGGACCAATCAATTGCAAGAAGTATCATAGGTATTAATTACTGATGCTCCGAAAAAATCAGTTATAGATTTATTTGATCAGCTGCAAAGTTACGCGCAGCAGCATCGCTTTCAAAATAATCCTCCAATGTGGGATGCTGAATAAACGGCACTTGCTGCATCGTTTTCTCGATAATATTGGTCATATCTAAAAAGTTGATCCGATTTCTTAAGAAAGCAAATACCGCAATCTCATTGGCAGCATTCATCACACAAGCCAAATTGCCTCCCTTTTCCAGGGCCTCCGTAGCCAGGGCTAAATTTCTGAATGTTTTAACATCTGGATCTTCAAAAGTCAGACTGCGAACCGACCTGAAATCATAACGTGGAAAGTCATTTGAAATTCGCTGTGGAAACGCCATGGCATATTGAATAGGCAGTTTCATGTCGGGCAATCCCATCTGTGCTTTTATACTTCCATCCTGAAATTGCACCATGCTGTGAATGATACTTTGCGGATGAATCACCACTTGAATTTCACTTGGTTTTAGATTGAAGAGCCAACGTGCTTCAATCATCTCCAACCCTTTGTTCATTAAAGTAGCCGAATCAATTGTGATCTTTGCTCCCATAGACCAATTAGGGTGCTGCAAAGCATGTTCACGCTTTACATTCACCAGATAATTGGTTTTCTTTCCAAGGAAGGGACCACCAGAAGCCGTTAAAATGACCTTTTCAATTTTATTATGAACCTCCCCTACCAAACACTGAAAAATTGCAGAATGTTCTGAATCAACTGGCAAGATGGGTACTTTATTCTCAAAGGCAGTTCGCATGACAATATCACCAGCTACCACCAATGTTTCCTTGTTGGCTAGTGCAATACTTTTCCCTTGGCGGATTGCGGCCAATGTAGGCCTTAGTCCCGCGTAACCAACAATTGCGGCTAGCATCTGATCATAACAATCTAGTGCGGCAACTTCTTCCAATGCTTTTTCACCTGCAAAAACTTTAATACCAAGAGGGTCCAATGCCTCTTTAACCACAACATACTTTTTTTCATCCCCAATCACCACGATGTTAGGCTTAAACTGTTTTGCTTGCTCGATCAGCAGCTGTTCATTCTGTTGTGCCGTCAATACCTCGGCAGAAAATAAAGTTGGATTGGCGGCAATAACGTCTAGCGCCTGTGTACCGATTGAACCTGTTGAACCAAATATTGCAATACGTCGTTGAGAAGAGGATTGATGCATGTAAGAAATCAATTGAATGAGGTGAATGAAATTAAAACATCAGCAATTGCGCGGTCATTACTTAATCGAGGAACTTTATTTTGACCACCCAATTTGCCAATAGAGCGCATGTAATTAATGAACCCCCCTTTGGGAACAACCTTAATTTGCAGGGGACTTAAAATAGACCCGGTAATTAGGTCCTTATAGTATACATTCTTTTGCTGCAAATATGAATCCACCCGTTGCGCAAACGCATGAAGGTCTGCGGGTGGCTGATCAAACTCAATAAACCACTCATGGCAAGATTTTTCTTGATCCTTACTAACCCGGGGAGCTACTGTAAACTCTCTAACTGATACGGAGAATTCTTGACAAGCTTGTTGCAAACTATATTCGACCTCCTCTCCAATAACATGTTCGCCAAAAGCTGAAATAAAATGTTTGGTACGCCCTACCACAATTATCCGATAGGGATCAACGGATACAAAACGAACTACATCTCCAATTTCATACCCCCATAATCCTGCATTGCTATTTATTATAAGAGAATAGTTCTCGCCCACTTTTACTTCTGCTAAAGAGAGACGCTTTGGATTTGTATTACCCTGTTCGGCTGTTGGCACAAATTCAAAAAAAATGCCACTATTAGTATTGAGCAATAAGCCGGGCTGATCCAGGGTATCCTGAAATGCAAAAAAACCCTCACTAGCAGGAAACAACTCGATGGTGTCTACTTTTCGACCAATACTTTCCATCAACTTTGTTCGGTAGGGCTCAAAATTGACACCCCCCTGCACCATAACGCTAAAATTTGGGAATAACTCACCCACCGCTTGACCACCCCGCTCGATCAATGCATCAAAATACATTTGCATCCAAGGGGGGATACCGCTAATTAATGTCATATTCTCCCGGATAGTCTCCTCCACAATTCTTGAAAGCTTTATCTCCCACTCCTCAATACAGTTTGTCTCAAAAGAAGGAAGTTGATTGGAACGCAAATAACTAGGTATATGATGGTTTACTATACCGCTCAGGCGCCCAGTTGGAATACCACCCACCCGCTCCAACTCTGGAGACCCTGATAAAAAAATCAGCTTTCCGTCTGCAAAACGGGTATTTCCAGTTTCAGCCATATAACATAAAAGGGCATTCCGGGCTGTATTGATGTGATTTGGAATGGAGTCCTTAGTTATTGGTATATACTTAATACCACTGGTGGTTCCGGAGGTCTTGGCAAAATAGAG
>CAINBK010000201.1:0-2744 GCA_903846615.1 uncultured Bacteroidota bacterium | reverse complement strand
GCTTCCATATTGTCTAGTAGTCCTGTATAGACAACCAACTGTCCGCCCGGCAATGCAAATGCATTCACCGTTTCATCTTTCACTACAGTAATACGAATAGAATAATCGGTTTCAATGGCCAAGGCATTAAAAAAATCATTAAGAACACGGGTAGCCATGGTGTCTTCCGTTTGTGTGCTTTGCATCGCTTCAAATACACTATCCCCTAATTGACGCTCTGTTTTTTTTGAAACAACTGTTGCCATTTGTTCTGCCAGCCAAGGCACCATAAAAAAATAAAGAAGCGATCCGGCTAACAGCATTGCACTTAGCAAGGCCACCGTACGACGCAGATTGCCTGTCTTTTTTTTGCGAAACCAAGACCTTGCTGACTCTGTTTTAATTTCCTCCCAGTATTCAAAAGCCTCTCGACCAGCTACTCGAAACTCTGCCTGTGTATGCACTTGTATAAATCGACTACGCTGCTCCGCAAATAAAAAATCACCTTGTACCTCTTTGATAGACCAGTCTTGGGTAGCAGGATTTCCGTCTTGGTCATGAAAACCAATACTCAGGATCCGATCCGATAAAAGAAGCGTAGCCTCACTGGGGGGAGAAAAATAACTGGTGTAAAATTGCCCGCTGAAGGTTTTCATGGAAAAGATTGAAACTTAAAGATAAGACGGCCAACTTTTCGACCCTATTTTTGTAATACTCACATGGTACAGGCTTATAATTTCCTTGCTTCCTGGCAACTTTTCCCTGAAAAAGGGGCTTACGAGAAAGGCGACCGTCCTAAAAGCGGGATTTATAAAATAGAGGCGGTTGAGGGGAAAAAAGAACTTCGCATATTCCATAACTGGTTAAGCCTCGAAAATCTGGCCTTTGCCTCTAATTATACCATCCTAGCAGATGGGGATTTGCATCCCCTGCCAGAATCAGAAGGTGCCGATAAGGTACAGGCCCTATTTCCGGACGGAATAACCTTTGAAATTCACTTTTACAGAGGTGGCCAAACTATTTTACATGTAGTGCATGAGATCATGCCAAACGGGTATTTACGAGTTACGCAACAGGGCGAACTGGAAAATGGGCAGGCTTATACAAACATGGAGTACTATCATAAGCAAATGAGTGTTCTCCCCTACGCCGCCTCCGTTTCAGGTGCAGTGATCAGACCCACCGAGGAAGGAATGATCAAGCATAAGGCGCTCACCGCAATGGAAGAGCAAACCAATATGCAGCTTGACCAGATCCGGCAGCAAATTGAGTTACTGGCGTTACAAGCACAGGAAATTCAAAAGCGAAAAGAACTTTCGCTGATGATCTATGAAGCGAAACTTACTTTCAAACCAAACATTGGTCAAGTATATTATCTCTACCAAAAAAATGATGATAGCTATTTAGTATCACTGGTCTCTCCCAAAGAATGGGGTGCCGCCGGACCCTTTAAGAAATTTATAGCAGCAGCGCAACTGTTGGCCGATCATACCTGGAAAGAACTCTAGGATAGTATCTTTGTCAAGTGACAAAACTCTCTGTCAATATCAACAAATTTGCTACGCTTCGTAACGCACGAGGAGGAAATAATCCTGACCTTGCCCGTATCACACAACTGGTACAGCAATTTGGAGCAGATGGCATAACGGTTCATCCCCGTCCCGACGAACGACATATTCGCTACAGTGATGTACGATCCCTAAAAAAACTAATTACCACCGAATTTAATATTGAAGGCAATTGCCGTGAGCAAAAATTTATTGACCTGGTATTAGAAACTCACCCCACCCAAGTAACCTTAGTACCCGATACAACCGGACAACTTACCAGTGATCATGGTTGGGACACAGTTACTCATCAGGAATACCTTAAAGAAATGGTGAGCGCTTTCAAAAATCATGGTATTCGCGTTAGTTTATTTGTAGATCCAGTGGAGGAAATGATCAGAGCCGCTAAAGAAACAGGAACCGATCGAGTAGAATTATATACCGAGCAGTATGCAACCCTTTATCAGACAGGTGAAAAAGAAAAAGCTATTACCCCCTACCTGAAAGCGGCAACGATTGCCAATGAAATTGGGCTTGCACTCAATGCGGGTCATGATCTCGACCATACCAACCTACGTTATTTCCATCAACAAATTCCCTGGCTTAAAGAAGTGAGTATAGGACATGCATTGATCTGTGATGCTCTGCTATGGGGCTTGGAGAATACTATTCAACTCTATAAAAGAGAATTACAAGCTTAGCCGATTACTTTTTTTACATAAGAACGAATTCCCTGAGTTTGTTCCGGCTCAAACCACTCGATAGTATCCTGTTTTCTAAACCAAGTCAGCTGTCGTTTTGCATACTGCCTGGTATTAATTTTTATTTGCTCCTTGGCTTGTTCCAATGAGCAGGCGCCTTGTAAGTGACTAAATAATTCGGTATAGCCCACAGTTTGAAGTGGACTTAGGCTTGCGTGTTGCTCCAGGGAGCGAACCTCTTCTAAAAGTCCTTGCGAAAACATATGCTCCACGCGTTGATCAATCAATTCAATAAGTGTAGCACGCGAACGAGTAACACCAAGGGAGCACAAGGAATAGTAAGGTTGTACTGTTTCCTTTTTTCTAAAAGTTAGAATGCTGGAACCCGTTGCGCGAAACACTTCCAAGGCACGCATCATTCGCTGTGGATTTTTCATTTCTCCGGTAGCCGCGAACAAGGGATCTAGACGGCTCAGTTCTGATTGAAGCCACTGTAAACCATATTGCTCATACTGCT
>CAINBK010000200.1:0-6110 GCA_903846615.1 uncultured Bacteroidota bacterium | reverse complement strand
ATGGAAGCAATCACCCGAGGAGTAATAAAACCAATTTGATCCTTGACAAACTCTGTTGTTCGTCTTATTTCTTTTAAAAAAAGATTTACTTGTTCTTGCGCGGATGAATTACCGCCGGCTAACTCTACACATACCTTGTCCAAAAATCCGGGCCAGGCATTCATGCGTATAAAACCTTCAGGTAATTCTTTACAAGTTTTTAATGAAGTGGCTACTACAACAATACCGCCTTGCTGTTGAAAATTTTCTAAGGATGTAAGATGGTCTGGTTTGTCCTCAAAACATAGATCAAAACAAAGAGTCTGGTCAGTTAATGAAGAAGGGTGGGTGAGCCAGGTCTCTTGGGCAATACCACTTTGTTCGGGAGTATGCCCCGGAAATGAGCACCATTCCTGTTTTTGTTCATCCCTTGCAATCCATGCCACCTTCATACGACCATTTTTTGCAAAGAAAGCGTATAAAGCTAAATTCGCCCTGCAAAACAAGCGCTATGTCAAAAACCATTCTCAACACCAGTCAGGCTCCCGCACCCATTGGCCCTTATAATCAGGCAGTCCGTTATAACGGCGTTCTTTATATTTCAGGACAAATTTGTCTGGATCCCGTGAGTGGTCAACTCAATAATGCCGATCTGGCTGCTGAAACCCGTCAGGTTATGGAAAATCTTAAAGCCATTCTTAACGAGGCTGGGCTTGATTTTGGACATGTGCTTAAGACTACCATTTTTCTAACCGATATGAACCGATTTGCAGAAGTGAATACCATTTATGGCAATTACTTTACGGGGGATTATCCGGCCCGGGAAACAGTGCAGGTATCTGCGCTGCCCAAATTTGTGAATGTGGAGATCAGCATGATTGCTGCGGGCTAAGCGGATTTACATATTTTTTGATAGTTTCTTAATTCTCTTGAACAAGGGCTAGTTAATAGAGGGGGTTTGCTTAATTTTAGCGACCTCAAACTTGCCCCATGCTTCTATCAATTTCACGCACGCTTCGTGCGTTTCTAGGATTGTTGACCCTGTCCATTTTTTTTGTGGCCTGTCAGCAAAACACATCTATCGATAAAGACAAAAAAGATCATTACGATGGTCCTGGAGAAATGTGGGAACAGGAATTGGAAATGATTCGTGATCCACGTACGGGGCAAGTGCCTTGGCAAAAATTATTCGAAGCAAAAATGGCTACTGAAACAGCGCGTGAGGCGGCTCGTCAAAATCGTATCAATGCACTCAGCTGGGAAGAACGTGGTCCTAATGCAGATGCCGTAGGCCCTAGCAATGGAAACACAAGGGCGAACGGAGGAATTACAGCAGGACGTGTTCGCGCGTTGATGATCGATTCATTGGATCCCAATAAAAAAACTGTATTTGCAGGAAGTGTTTCTGGTGGTCTTTGGAAAACAACTGATATCACGGCCACTCCTGCTATTTGGACGCCAGTGAATGATTTCTTATCCAACTTGGCTATCTCTTCTATTTGTCAGGATCCCCGTCCAGGTTTTAGAAACAATATGTATCTGTGTACGGGTGAATCTTACTATAATGCAGATGCTGGGCAAGGAGTAGGAGTTTTTAAAAGTACCGATGGTGGAACTACTTGGACTTTTTTAGCTAGCACTTCTGCTTTTACATTTTGTACCCGAATTCTCTGCGACTTCCAGGGGAATGTTTATCTCGGTACGCGTAACGGACTCTACCGTTCTAACGATGGGGGAAGTAGTTGGACAGGTATCACACCTTCTGGTTTAGCGTCCAGTCGTATATGTGATATGGAAATTTCATCCACTGCAGCGCAAGCACGTTTGCATGTGGTAACAGGAATTAGCAATTCTCAGGCTTATCGATACACTGATGATCCTGCCGGTGTGAGTACGGGTTCTGGTTGGAACGCACCTACTACTCCGTTTCCTTCTTATAATAATCGTGCAGAAATTGCAGTATTAGGTAGCGTACTATATGCGTTACCCGTTAATAACTCAAGTCAGATTCCTGAAATATATAAATCAGTAGATGGTGGCGCTACCTGGGCTATTACACCCGGCGCTCCACCCAATGCACAGGGAGCTAGTTCATTTGCCAATGGGCAAGGTTGGTATGATGTTTCAGTTCGGATCAATCCAGCCAATTCCGAGGAATGTATTATTGGGGGAATTGATTGCGCACGTACGTTGGATGGTGGTACTACTTGGACAAGAATATCTGCATGGGTAGGAACTTCTAGCGCCTATCAATATGTACACGCGGATCAACACGACATTCAATGGTGGGACGGAGGTAATAAATTAATTTTTGGTTGCGACGGTGGAGTACATTATTCTTCTGATAAGGGAACTACTATTCGTGATCGTAACACAGGATTTAGAGTTAAGCAATTTTATGCAGTGGCGGTTCATCCGACACAAACCAATTATTTCTTAGCAGGTGCGCAGGATAATGGTGTCCATCAATTAAATAATCCTGGACTGGGTGCATCCGTTGAAGTAACCGGTGGTGATGGTGCTTATGTGGCTATCGACCAAGATGAAGCAAACTATCAGTTCGGTTCCTATGTTTACAATGTATATCGTCGTAGCTCTAACAATGGGGCTAACTGGAGTTCATTTAGTATTAATAGCAGCAGCGGTCGGTTTATCAATCCCTGGGATTACGACAATCAGGGCAATATGATCTATGCGTGTAATGCAGCGGGTAATTATCTCCGTTGGGAAAATCCGCAAACCGCCGCTAGTGCAGCAGCAGCGGTAACTTCTATTATTCCAATCAGCGAATTTGCAGGACAGAATGTTTCTGCTGTGCATGTTTCTCCTTTTACTGCTAATCGTGTATTCTTTGGAATGGGTGCCGGTAAAGTGATACGTGTTTCAGATGCACAAGCAACTACCCCTACAGCAGCAGATATTAGTCCTGCTGGTGCTAGTGGTTATGTGAATTGTGTCAACACCGGTTCGTCAGAGTCAAAACTTATTGCGGTTTATTCTAGTTATAACGTAAATAATGTATGGGTTAGTCAGGATGGAGGTGCAACATGGACGCAATGCGATGGTAACTTACCTAACATGCCCGTACGTTGGGCCATTTTTCATCCGGATACTGATACAAAAGCAATTATTGCAACAGAGACTGGTGTATGGGAAACAGATTTACTCAATGGAACTAGCACTGTGTGGGAGGCAAATCCAAGTTTTCCTAATGTGCGTGTGAGCATGCTCAAGTATCGTGCATCGGATCGTACACTGGTTGCAGCTACGTATGGTCGTGGTGTTTGGTCTGCTACCATTCCTGCTCCATCCGGATTTAGTTTTAATACACCCGCTGGCGCTACTGCTGCTTGTCCTGCTCCACAAAATATGAGTATTACGTTGAATACTATATCTAATGGTGGATTTACAGGTGCAGTAAGTTTAGCTGCTACTGGAAATCCTGTCGGTACTACCGTTTCATTTACTACTAACCCCGTTACTCCGGGTAATAGCACCATTGTAATTTTAAATGGGACCAACACTTTATTACCGGGTACGTATAATGTTACTGTCAGTGGAACCGCAACAGGCGCCGTAGCACAATCTCGTATTCTCACCTTCACCATAACGGCCGGCACAGCGCCTGTAATTGCCTCACAACCTTCGGATATTACAGTGTGTAGTGGTAACAATGCATCTTTTACGGTGTTGGTGAATGAAGGAACTTATCAGTGGCAGGTTAGCACCAATGGAGGAACTACTTTCTCCAATATATCTGGTGCAACGAATGCAACGTATACCGTAGCCAATGCTACCGCAACTCAATCAGGCAATCTATATCGTTGTGTTGTTTCTAATACCTGTGGTAATAGTGTTACAACAACCACTGCGTTGTTAACGGTTGCAAATGGTACAACTATTACTACGCAACCAGCAAATGCTTCTTTGTGTGTGGGTGGTTCAAATATTTTCCGTGTGGTAGCGGTAGGCGCTGGATTATCTTATCAATGGCAGATTAGTACCAATAGTGGAACTAGTTTCTCCAATATAACTGGTGCTACTTCTTCTCTATACACACTTACTGGTATAACATTAGGGATGAACGGAAATCAGTATCGTTGTATCGTTAACGGCACCTGTGCACCTACTACAGCTACTTCAACAGTGGCTACTTTATCTGTTGTAAGTGCCCTGAGTATTACGCAACAACCCCAATCACAAACAGTGTGTGCTGGAACAGATGCTGGCTTTAGTGTTGCAGCACAAGGGGTGAGTACTTATCAATGGCAAATCAGTACGGATGGTGGTACAACCTGGTCTGGTATTAATGGCGCTACCAATACAAGCTACACCGTAGCTGCACCTGGTACAGCACAGTCCGGCAATCAATATCGTTGTATAGTCAGTGGATCCTGCGGTACTGCTAATACTAATGCGGCTACCTTAACGGTTAATCCAATTACTGCCATTACGCAACAACCAAATGCGCAAATTATTTGTGCGGGAACCGATGTTAGTTTCTCGGTTACCGCAACAGGTGCAGCTATTACTTACCAATGGCAGCAAAGTGTAAATGGATGTAATGGACCCTGGACAAATATTACGGGTGCCACAAATGCAACGTACTCTATTACCAATGCAGGACTTTCTTTAAATAACACGGCCTATCGTTGTGTAGTAAATGGAACTTGTACGACTGCGTTAACATCTGGATGTGGATTGTTAACTGTTGTAGCGCCTGCTAGCGTAGTAGCGTCTCCCGTTTCTCAAACAGTATGTGATGGTGCAGGTCTAAGTTTTGCGATAACCGCGGGTGGAACCAATATTATATATCAATGGCAGGTAAATACAGGTGCTGGATTTGTTAACCTGAGTAACGGTGGTATCTATAGCGGAGTGAACACGGCAAGTTTAACTATTGCAAGTACTACTCCTTCGATGAGTAGTTATCAGTATCGTTGTTTGGTTTCAAATACAGTTTGTACTACACCTACTGCTTCCGCTGCTGCTACGCTTACGGTTAATACACTTCCGGTCATTAGTACACAGCCGCAATCACAAACTATTTGTGAAGCAAACAGCACGTCATTTACTATTACCGCAAGCGGAACTGGCGTACAATATCAATGGCAGGTGAATACTGGTGCTGGATTTATCAACTTATCCAATGGGGCAGATTATACAGGTGTGAATTCTAATTCATTAACGATTGTAAACCCTACGGTGGCGATGAGTGGTTATCAATACCGTTGTGTGGTGAGTGGAACTTGTGCACCCACAGTGAACTCTGGTATTGCTACCTTAACGGTGCATGCTCCTGTTGTAATTAATCGTTCACCCGCTAGTGCGGAGGTTTGTGCGGGTACAACCGCTAACTTTTTAGTTGCAGCCAGTAGTGTACCTGCAATCAATTATCAGTGGCAGGTGAGTAACAATGGTGGAACTACTTGGACAGATATACCGGGTGCTACTGCTTCAAACCTTTCGTTATCCTCTGTAATTATTGCAATGAATGGCAACCGTTATCGTTGTTTGGCTTCCAATAATACCTGTACCCGACCTGTTGTATCAGCTGCGGCTTTATTAACGGTTCGTCTTGTACCTACTGTAGGATTGACTGCTGCACCGCTTACTTCACTCTTACCCGGTCAAACAACTACCTTGACTGCTACACCAAGTAGCAGCACGGGCGGTGTGATCACTACCAATTGGACACAGGATAATTTATCAATCACTCCTAGTACCCCTACCACGTTTGTAGCAAACGTTAATGCGCTCGGTGTTTATCAAGTGGGTATCCGCGAAACCTGGCCCAGTGGTTTATTCTGTTCTGCCTTATCTTCTACAGTAACATTAACTGCTAATGTGAGCAGTCGTCTATTTATTTTCCCATCGCCCAATGATGGCAACTTCACCGTGTCCTATTATTATGGAGGCAGTGGTAGCGCTAATCGTCAGTTAATGATCTATGATGGAAAAGGCGCCCGTGTCTATCGCGAAGCCTTCTCGGTTTCCGGTCCGTATACGTTACTACCTGTAAACTTGCAATACATCGCAAGAGGAATCTACTACGTAGTATTTGGGGATGCCAATGGAAATAAATTGATTGAAGGAAAGGTGCATGTACGGTAATACTCCTGGACTCGACT
>CAINBK010000199.1:0-2733 GCA_903846615.1 uncultured Bacteroidota bacterium | reverse complement strand
GATAATCAATCGGATCGAAAGGTTAAAAATGGAGATGTGGTAGGAATAACTGCGACATTTAGTGAGTCGATGACTTCAAGTCCAACGCTGACGATAGGTTCATTGGGTACTTACACAATGACATCTACCAATGCGAGTTCGTGGACATACAGCTGGACAGTATCTGCTACCACGGGAGTTTATTCTGCGACGGTTGCAGGTGTTGACTTAGCAGGTAATGCATATGCTGGTACAAGTTCATTGACCTATGAGGTGGATAATGATGCACCAAGCATTACGAATGTGACTAGTAGTTGGGGATCAGCATTAAATATAACAGAGTCAGCGGCTGGCGGGACGATAAGTCTTACCACCACTGGAGTGGAAGATGGACAGGTAATTACAGCCACCTTAACGCCAGGCTCGTCCACATACAGTGCAACGGTTACAAATAATGCAGCTTTAATAACCTTAAGTTCACTAGCATTAACTTTATCAGATGGTACCTACTCGATGACTTTTATAGTATCTGACGTAGCAGGTAATGCATCAGGAACACAGAGCATGACCTTCACAGTAGATAGGACGGTGCCACAGGTTTTAACTAGTTCAAATAGTTGGGGTTCAGTTTTAAATATTGCTGAATCTGCGTTAAGTGGTGTGATTAGTATTACCACTACGGGAGCATCTGATGGGGACAATGCTACTTTAGCGATAGGTGGTGGCAGTTATACGAGTACGATTACGTCTAACACAGCTTCGTTTACTGTATCCGCTACTTATTTGACCTCGTTGGTGGATGGTTCAACTGTGAGTTATACGGTAGTCGCTAGTGATGCGGCACAAAATACTTCATCGACATACTCATCCACATTTACTGTAGATACTAAGGCACCGTCAATTACAATAACTAGTACCTTGTCACGACTTGCGCCAGGTCAGCAAACTACTTTGACATTTACATCTTCAGAACCTATAACAAATTTTGATTTAAATGATATCACGGTTTCTACTGGATCGGTTTCTGACTTTACGATCGTCAATTCTCAGGATTTCACGGTAAAATATACATATCCATCTATAACTGCAAATGATGTTACATTTAGTTTATTGCCAGGTAAGGTTGATGATCTAGTTGGAAATAGTAATACATTAACATCAACATTAACATTGGTACTTAATTCAGGACCTGTTGGTAGTCCTGTTCCAATAATTATCACTCAGGATGACCCTGATATGGTCATAAATTTAACTAATGGAATGTCTGATCCAGATGGTGATTCGTTACAAGTGAATAATCTTCAAGTTGTATATACAATGTCGACTGGAGGAAGTCAATACACGACTGTAAATAATCAAGTGTTGGCAAATAAATTCTCAAAAATCGTATCGACACAATCATTGAATGGCAATGAATTAGCTATCAATACATCGAAATCTAAATTTTTGATGGGTATTCAAACGGGTAAGATTGAAATAAGTTACGATATTTCTGATGGCACTTATGCGTTAAGAGTAAATAGTGAAATCGTAATCATGGGTAAAAATGATGCTCCTGTCGGCTCAGATTTACTTGAAACCAGAACTTTCCAATTGGATTCAAGCGGTCAAAAATTAAAAGATATTCAGGGGAATGATTTAACAGCTGAAATTAAAGAAGATTTTCCAGTAAACTCCTTTGTTTCTGCAACTGATAATGATGAAGGGGATCAAATTAAATACATTTTAGGTTCAACTGATTCTCTAAAAAATGGGAAATTAGATTTTGATTCTACTAATGGTAATTACAAATATGTTCCAGTGTTGCATTTTTACGGAGATGTGTTTTTCGACTATTATGTCGAAGATTTATTTGGTATAAGAAAAGGACCATATAAGGTAGTTATCAAAATTGCTGAGAGGCCAGATGACGATGGTATCCCTACTGTTTTAGAAACAATAACAAAAAACACTGATTTGGATGGAGATGGTGTTCCAGATAGGAAGCAGGCAAATATCAGTAATTTCCCAATGACTAGCGCAGCCGAATTTAGCGCTGGTAAAAATTGGGCATTAGGTAATGGTGGAGTTAAGCCTGATTCGAATAATGTAGGATCAATTTTGATTGGTGATTTAGGTCTGAATGGAACTGATACAAGTGGTGGAAAGTACCGATTAGATTTGAATGCTAAATTAAAGGACATAGGCATTTTGCCAAAACCAGATTCTATTTCAAGTAACTTTGCTTTTAATTCTGACTTATTTCAATTTTCTATTGTACCAGAAGCAAATAAATCATTAACCGATTTAGATAATGATTTATCAAATGGTTTACAAACACGTGTTGTAATAAACCTTCCAAAACCAATTGCAGCAACAACTTATTTGAAAAAACTAGCCAATGGAAAGATTATAGTGTTTAAAGATGATCAAAGTTTAGATACTTGGGATGATGGAGCAACACTTATTGATGCAAATGGGGATGGGCTAGTTGAAAGAATAGTTATTACAATTACGGATAATGGAATAGGTGATTCGGATCCTACACTCGGTAAAATAACCGATCCGGGTGGACTTGGTATTGTTAAACCAATAATTGACGATGTAATAATTGACTCCTTGGCTGAATCACAAAGAAACGGAAAAATTATTTTTGATTTCAATGATAAGTTTTCGAATAGTGATCTCGATCTTGAAAATGATTCTCTAACATATTCTTTTTCAAGTAGCACTAACCCTGCTATTATAAAAGCAATTGGTATTAATGAAAAAACG
>CAINBK010000198.1:0-2510 GCA_903846615.1 uncultured Bacteroidota bacterium | reverse complement strand
ACTTTTATTTTTTTATCAACATCATCTCCGCTAAACAAAAAACAGCCAAGCAATGATCTGATTTCAAGATCTGAAAGTTGAGATCCACTGGTAGACATCTCCTCCAATAAGGTATGGGTAAGCGTTAGTGATTCAAGTTGATGCTGGGCGTAAAAACTTTGAACTACATTATGCCCATCAATTCTTTCTCCCTGTTCATAGGGTTCTGTTCCCGCCAATATGCGTAACAAAGTTGATTTTCCTTTTCCATTGGCACCGATGAGGGCAATTTTATCACCACGATTTATTTCTGCAGTGGCTTCCTGAATTACTGCTAGTTCTCCAAAAGATTTCTTAACATTTTTTAGCGTGGCAATTATCTTTCCAGGTATTTTATCGAGGCTAAAATTGATTTTAAGGTTTGGGCGAATTAACTGTGCTGCATCGACTCTTTCCAGCTTATCCAGCTTTTTAAGTACACTCTGAGCCATCGCTGCTTTACTAGCCTTAGCCCGAAAACGTTCCACTAATCTTTCTTGCTGACGAATATAATCTTGCTGGTTTTCGTATGCTTTCTGTTGCAGTTCCATACGAACTGCTTTTTCTTTTTCATAAAAATCATAATTGCCAGTATAAAAGTGTAGTTGCTCTTGGTATAACTCTACAATTTTAGTCACCATCCGATTTAGAAAGTACTTATCATGGCTTACGATAACAACTGCACCAGCATAATGCAGTAAATACTTTTCTAACCACTCAATGGAAGGAAGGTCAAGGTGGTTGGTGGGTTCGTCCAAAAGTAACAGGTCCGGCTTTGCTAGAATCATTTTTGCCAACAACACCCGCATTCTCCAGCCACCGCTAAATTCTTGATATGGACGATCCAGGTCAGTGGGTGAAAATCCTAATCCTTGCAATACTTCTGCCGTACGATGATGAATGGTGTATCCGTCAGCTGTTTCTAGCTGATAAAGTTTATCGGTGTAGATCTCTAACAGCTTTTCATCTCCAGTTTGTTCTAATTCTTTCCCAATTTGTTCAATTTCTTCTTCTAATTTCAGTATGGAGCCGAAAGCCTGAAGTGCAACTTTCAAAATGCTGTCTGTTGTATTAAAACTCAGCAAGTCTTGATGTAAGTACCCAATGCTGGTATCCCGGCTTCGCTCAACGCTACCTGCAGAGGGTTGAAAGTCCCCCACAAAAAGCTTAAGCAGCGTGGATTTGCCAGTTCCATTGTATCCAATTAAACCGATTCTTTCTCCTGGTTGTATATGCCAGGTGGCATCGGCTACTATCAATCGAGCGCCAAATTCGAATGTTACTTGTTGGAGTCCTGCTAGCATAAATCCGCGCAAATGTATGATTAAAGAAAAGGAGGCAACTATTTTAAACTAATTTTGTTTCTTAATATATGTTACGCGCCTTTCTACCTTTTTTTATTCTTTGTTTATCCCATTTTGGATTTTCTCAATCACGATTTACTTTAAATGGGTATGTCCGGGACTCTATAACCGGAGAATCAATTAGTGGGGTCAGTATAAAAGTAAATGGCGGATCCTCCGCTACGATTAGCAATGCATACGGGTTTTACTCCATTACTTTGCCAGCAGGGCAATATGAATTCTATATTTCACACGTATCCTATATAGCCAGCACCCATTCCATTTTATTGAACCAGGAGGCATCTTTTAATTTTTCCCTTTCTCCACGCAGTGCGGGGATGCAGGAAGTGGTGGTATTCAGTAAACGTAGAGATCAGAATGTTCGATCAAGCCAATCCGGAAGAATGGACCTGTCTATTCAACAAATAAAAAAAGTGCCTGCAATTTTTGGGGAAGTTGATATTTTAAAAACTTTTCAATTAATGCCTGGTGTTCGAAATGCTGGTGAAGGGAATACCGGATTTTACGTTAGGGGAGGCGGGCCTGATCAAAACTTGATTCTACTGGATGATGCGATAGTCTATAATCCTGGCCATTTATTTGGTTTTTTTTCTGTTTTTAATAGCGATGCCATTCGAAATGCAACACTGATAAAAGGAGGTATGCCTGCTCAATATGGAGGAAGGCTTTCTTCGGTGCTTGATATAAGCATGAAAGAAGGGAATTTATATAAGAACCAATTTGAAGGAGGTATTGGTTTAATTGCTTCTCGTTTCTCAGCGGAGGGTCCAATAGAAAAGGGTATTTCTTCTTTCATGATATCAGGAAGACGAACCTATATTGATGCCTTATTGAAACCTTTTGTTTCAAAAGAGAGCAGTTTCTATGGTTCTGGCTACTATTTTTATGATTTAAATGCAAAGTTCAATCATCGGTTTTCAAAGAAGGATCGGTTGTTTGTAAGCAGCTATTTTGGCAGGGATGTATTTGATTTTGCAAACTCCAAGCGATCATTCAGTACCTCGGTGCCTTGGGGTAATGCAACGGGATCCATTCGATGGAATCATGTATTTGGTCCTCGCCTTTTCTCGAACACAACAATAGTTGTAAATGACTATCGATTTCAATTTAATGCAACACAGGAACGGT